>JBEKCL010000236.1:0-5107 GCA_050014895.1 Dehalococcoidia bacterium | reverse complement strand
GGGGGCGTCAAAGAGGGGCTTTACAGGCTGTCTAATAAGTGGCCTTTCTGAAGCTAAGAGCCGGTCGGACACACGATCGAGGTGTGGACTTTTTAGACAGCCTGTTTAGCCCCTCTTATAGATAAAGTTACCCTCTACCTCGAGGGAGAGGGTAGGGTGAGGGTGCTTCTACTGGTATAATAACCCCAATCATGTCCAAACTAGTCCTCGACCTCCACGACATTTTTAATAAAGGCTGGACCATCGACGCTGAGCTCAACAGGATCGTCAACGAAGCTATAGCGAAAAAAATAACTCTGGTTGAGATCATTCCCGGGAAGGGATCAGGTCAGCTTAAAAAACGTGTACTCCGTTTCTTCGCACAGCCTGATATCAAGAAACTTTATCACCGACTGGAAAAAGACGATAAAAATTTCGGCAGGATTTTCATCCACTTCCGCTATTAATACCCGCTATCCCTGTTTCCGACGGGACAGCAACTTCATGACCAGAAAATAGGCCAGCGGGACGATCTGATAGAGCATACCTAGCCACGCCGCTGTAATGGCATCAAGCATATTCAACTCTCCCGACGTCATGAAATAATAAAAAGCGAAAACCGAAAGTGGTAGATATAACACGCTCCCGGTGATGACACCCGGAACATATCCCTTCAATCTTATTGCACCGCCCAAATGCGCCAGGCCGTTGATGAATAGCAGGCTTGCCGCTGACAGGCTGAAAGCCAGGTTGCTGCGGCCGACGAAGATAACGATGATGCACAGCATCAGTTGCAGGCCGTTTATCACGACTGCCGCAGGTACGTTGACGAAAGGTGCAAAGGTAGGGTTCATCCGCTTCATTACTGTCATGAACCCGCCCGGGAAGAAAAACTCTTCCACCATGTGAAGTATCGACGCTATCAAAAAACCGACAAATATCCAGGTCATAGCTGCACACCTAATATATGTACGGGACAACACGCCAGGTACTTTTCCTGTAGTCCTGGTATTGCTTGCCGAAGTGCCGTTCTAATTCCTTCTCTTCCACCTTAATCCGCTGTATTACCCCGATGACAGGAAGCACAATGCATAACAGCAATGAAATCCAGTTAGCCAGGGCGATTCCCAACCCCAGGGATATGATGAGTATTCCCAGGTATGATGGGTGCCGTATATAGCGGTATGGGCCGGCCTTTATCAATTCGTGGTCCTTTTGAATCTGGACCGTTGCTGTGAAGAATTTTCCCAAGATGGAAATAGCATACTGCCGGAATACAATGCCGGAAATCATGATAGCTACGCCGATCCAGGTCAACCAGTCACCCAGCACCAACAAGCGTCCAAAGTCCAATATTACGGGAAGCCATGCGATGATGAAAGCGCTTACTACAAGTATCCACACCAGCCGGTTTGTTCCCCTGTCGAACGCATCGTCAGTTCCCTGCCTGGTGCGAGACGTCATTATAATCTCAGATATCAGGTAGTAGAATTCAGCAATATTGATAACCACAATAGCTGCTATTATGCTTGCAGTCATCTATTTCAAATTTCCTTTATCCCAAAGTAAGCCGAAGGCCATTTCTGCTGATCATATGCCTCCGACTGTTCCAAACAGTATCATTGCGCATCTCATGTGTCAAACTGTCTTTTCGTTTTCATTTTCGTGCAATTACTGATTGAAAGACAAAGGGAAATGGTGTCTTGATCCTGTAGTTAGTGATGCCGGATTTCTGCAACATAACCCTGACTTCGGATGTTGAATAAGAAGCCCTAATTGAGTCTTTGTCTCCCCCACTAAGGGGCAGATAACTTAACCAGGAATCGCTCTTGAAGTCGTATATATACAGCGTGCCGTCATTCTTCACAGCATTCCAGAGATTGCTGATAGACTTTACCGGCTCCTTCCAGTGATGCATCGAGAAGGTGGTGTATACCAGGTCGAATTTGCCCAGTCGTGACAGGTTGTCTTCATCATTTGCGTCAGCCATGTAATATTGGATTATATCTTGCAGCCTGTTCGCTCGGATGTATTCGTTAGCCACAGTAACCATGTCACTTGAAATGTCGACAGCGGTGATATGTACATGCGGATTGTCTTCAGCAATTGCAATTGCCAGTAATCCGGGCCCCGCCCCAATTTCCAGGTAATTTTCACCCAAATTGAGGGTCTTCACGTCCTTCAATAAAGGCCCGAATAAAAGCCTGGCATATTTCTTTTGCCCTTCTGCATAGTTCCTGGCCCTGTCTATTCCAGTGATTGCCTCTTCTTGTACTATTCGTTCCGGCATTTTTTACTCCTCTGTTAATATTATGGGTTGGGTATTGACTAATCCTTTTTCCAGCTCATCCTGGAATAGAGGAATATCCCTGCTCCCAGGAAAGCCAGTGATAGGGCTACCATGGTTATTAACTGACCGGCGGTAAATGGGTTGTAGCCGGCAACTGCCTCTCCCAGGAGAAGGTAAGTTGTTGAGGCGCCGGCGGATGAGACCGGATAGATACGGCCAAATGCTTTAAGCACGTCGGGAAGTGAGCTGTAGGAAATGAATAGTCCGGAGAGAAAGGCGGCCACTACCGATATTCCCACACCGGTGAAAACAACTCCCTGTGCGGTCTTGCCCAGCGATCCTATGATAAGTCCGACTCCGGCGGAGGCGCAGATCGCAAGCAGCAAAAATCCCACTGCCTGCAGGCTTTCGATTGAAATGTTGAATCGTGCCCCAATGGCCAGGCCGGTGGCGGTTACCAGCGCCACTGCTATAAGGGCAAATATAATTAAAGCCAGGATACGGCCTAGAAAATCACGGGCAGGGCTGATCGGCATCGACTTCAATTTGGCGAGCAGGCCGCTCTCCCTGTCCCGTGCGATATCGCTGGCAAGGTTGGACATTCCCGCCAGCGTCAGGGCAAAGAAGACCATTGAGACGGTCACTCCGCCTTTGGCAAGCGGCATAATATCAGCGGGAACGTTATTCAGGACGGTAAAACTTAAGATTATCAGGAGTATTATCGGCCAGGCTATTGTCCAGAATAAGACGGCTCTGTTCCTCAGGAATCCTTTGATGGTCTTGTTGAATGTGGCTGTGATTTGACTCATTTGTTGTTAACCTCCTGCATTGTCCGGTCCGTCAGTTTGAAAAAGACATCTTCCAGCGTGGGCTTGGTCACTTCAGTGCGGGTTACTCGGTATCCCGCCTGGTCTAATGTTCTCGCCACCTTCGGCACAACTTGGCCTCCGTCCGGGGCGTAAATTCGATAACCTGTCTCTGTTTCGAAGATCTTCCGTTCGGAGCTGAAGCCTTTTATCAGGGCTGCCGCCCGTTCATTCCGGACGGATGTATCTATGGTTATCGCGTCTTCGGCAGTGTAGGCTGCTTTGAGAGCATCGGGCGTGTCCTCGGCGATGATTTTCCCTTTATCGATCAGGCCTACCCTTGTGGCCAATTCGGCGTCGGTACCGATATGGGTAATGAGAAAAATGCTGGTGTTCTCGTCCTTTATTCCCTGGATCAGGCTGAAAAAGTCACGGCGTGCCCTGGGGTCAAGCCCTGTGGTTGGCTCATCCAGAATCAGGATGCGGATACCGGGAAAAAGTGCAGTGGCAGCTTCAAGCTTTTTCCTCATGCCTCCTGAGTAGTGTGAGACTCTCTTGTCAGCATCGGGGGCCAGGCCGATTTTATTTAGCATCTCTTCTACCATATGGTGAGTGCCGTTTCCCGAGTATCCCAGCAGCCCGGCGAAGTAGGTCAAGTTCTCCCTTCCTGTAAGCAGGAGAGAAGAAAAATTGTCTTGAGGTACATAGCCGATTAGTCTCTTCGCCTGCTCCGGCTTCTTTCCGAATATTTCAAGCGTCCCGCTGTCGAATGTTGCCACCGAGGCTATGATTGAGGACAGCGTAGTTTTGCCCGAGCCGTTGGGCCCCATGAGCGCATAGAATTCACCCCCGCTCACGCTAAGGTTGATGCCGTTGAGCACTTTGTTTGCGCCGTAGCTTTTGTGCAGGTTTTCAATATTTATGGCGTACATTATTCATCTCCTTTTATTTTCCGGTCAGTATCAAAATATGATGCTGGTCGTCGGTCATTAATTATTTGCCTCCCGTTTTTAATACTCCCAGTTTAAAGAAGAATGTCGCGCATTACGCCCGGCATAGGTATGGTTGCGCTCCCTGCTTAAAGACGGGTTCTTACTGCCCAACCGGCCAGGTAAAACCTATCCTGCAGTACAGCTCTTAATCCCTCATAATGCAGGGCGTTTTATATGAATGCCGCCTGTACACTTGAGGTATCGAAAAAGTCGAGAGCCGGAATCAGAAGTGAACTGATTCGCAAGTTAATAAAATTAGGAGGTTTAACATGTCACACGATGAAATGGAAAGCAAAACTACACGGAATGGCAAACCGGAGTCGGACTACTGGGACCGGAAAGAACGCCGCAGGGAATTGAAGAGGGAGTTGAGGGAATTAAGACATTGTCATCCCGGCCATGGCATATTTGTAGGTGTGTTGTTGCTGTTGATTGGTTGTCTCTTTCTCGCTGGCAATTTATTCAATTTTAACGTAGGCCAGTGGTGGCCGTTGATTATAGTTGTTGTGGGTATATCCATCCTCGCCCGTAGCTTTTACTGCTGGGACTAGGACACGTGGTCAATAACGGCCGGCGGCACAGCATTTCTTGTGCCGTTGGCCGGCTGCAATAGGCTATAATGGTTGAGCGGTAGGCGGTACAAAGAATTTAAGGTTTTCTGCACAAATAAACGATGGTATTCAGGTAAATGCCGGACAAAAATATCACGGAAAAGTCACAGCAATATGCAAGCGCTAAAGCAGAATATTATGCTGCTAAAGAAGAGCACAAAGAGTGGAAGCGGGCACAAAAGGAGTTGCGTCGCAATAGACGGCACAACGATCCGGGGGGAGGATACCTTTTCGTTGGGCTGCTGCTCATAGTTATAGCGGCGGTCTTTTTTCTCTATCAGATGCACTATCTAACTGCCGGCAACTGGCTAGGGGCTTTTATGGTCGGCCTGGGTTTGGTATTAATTATCACTGGCATCCGCAGGTCGCTTGTTTCACGGCGTGGCCCTTTCGTCCCTATGGGGATGATTGGTGGCGGCGTCAACGGCG
>JBEKCL010000235.1:0-5116 GCA_050014895.1 Dehalococcoidia bacterium | reverse complement strand
CACAGGCTATCCCCGCAGTTCCTGCGGTTCAGGAATTTTGATCTAGCTTGGTTGTCACCAGATCATTCCCCTGGACTATTATACCAGAAGGTAAGCATAAAAGCAAACAAATATTCGCTGGCCTAACTCACGACTGAAGTCACTAGCTAGCACATTTAAAATTTCAAAAAAGTGTTTCATTCCTTGAACCGAAAGGATTCAAAGAGATTTTACTTTCATTATAGAATAATCCAGTAATATCAATACTTTCAGCGATCACCAAAAAAGAGTATACCCCATAAATAAGTCGCAAAGTCCTGAATGCTAAGTTCACATGTAGGCGGTGGAGCCACTCCGATGCCACTCAGTGGCTCGACAAGGGTCGGGTTGCTGACTGCATTGGAGATGATGGCTATCGATGCGGACATGGACCCTGGCGTGATAGGGTTGAGCACGACGTTGATGGTGCAGCTTGCTAAGGGGCTCAAGTGTACTTCTGGTGCAGGGGTTCGAGATGATGTAGAACTCAGCAATTATTTTCTTATTTCATTGCATTTGTAAAGTATTTAACATTTTATTTTTTTTTATCATGATAGTATCAATAATAAGAAAAAGGTTGTCATAGAGGCGGCTACTTAGAAGAAGGGAGTGATTCAATATGGAGGTGCGCATTGTAGCTTGTGGCATCTTCCAGCCAGAGCTGGAGCAGGTGCTCAGGCAGATCAGAGAAGAGCGGCCAAATGATTGCATTATTGATGTGACCTACGTACCCCCTGCCCTGCATGTTGACTACGACAGGCTAAAGGATGGCATCACCAACGCCCTTGATCATGTATCTGAACAGAAAAAAATACTTTTATTCGGTTCCATGTGCCATCCCGAGATCGGAGAGTTTACAGAAAAGTATCATGTTGTCAGGCTGTCACCAGGTAACTGCGTCGAATTGATCTTGGGGAAGGAGCGACAGAAGGAGATTGAAAAATCTGCAAAGGTGTTTTACCTCACCCCTGGATGGCTGCAGAACTGGGAGGATATCTTCCGGCGGGGGCAGGGTTGGGACGAGATAGATGCCAGGCAGAACATGGGCTTCTATGATAAGATCCTGCTTCTGGACACCGGCGTTTCCGAGTTCAGCGATGAGGATCTGCTGGAGTTCTTCGAGTACACCCAGGTGCCGATAGAGATCGAAAAAGTCGACCTTGCAGTCTTCAAGGAAAATGTCGTCAAGGCAATAGAGAAAGCACTGGATGTAGAATCTGAAGTTTTTGCCGGTTGAGCTTATACAAATACATTATTTAAAGGAGTGAGTTTGCGTGGTTCTTACTGAAGAGATCAAAGATGTGGTATCAAAGGCCCCGTTTGTTCCCCTCGTTACCGTATCTGCGAAGGGTGAACCCCACCTGATCGTGGTAGGGAAGGTAGCGGAGATCAGGGAAGGAGACGTGCTCTGTTTCGGTATCTACAAGATGGAGGTTACCCAACAGAACATCAAGAACAACGGTAAAATGCAAGTACTGATTGCGACGATGGAAGGCGGCCCCAAGGGATTCAGGCTGGAAGGCGCGGCTAGCATTGAAGAGAAACTGGTGCTATTCAAGGCAGAAAAAGCGGAATCGCTGCTGTAGTACTTTCTGAACCGTACAATAATCCCGCTTCCGGCAGGCGGGATTATTGTGTTTATGGGTGTGGTGGCACCCGGATATATTTGATACAATCTTCTTAATGATCTATGCGAGGTAAGGGAATGAAACGGTGCATTATCTGCCTACAAGAACTGGATATGTTCCAGGGGCTTGAAAGTGAGCAATTCGCCAATCTGTGCGCGTGTACGGTGCGAAAGAGACTGCCAAAGGGGAAGTATCTTTTCCACCAGGGGGAAATAACGCGCTCAGTTTACCTGATCAAATCGGGCAAACTGAAGCTTGTGCAATCAACAGAGGATGGACGGGAAACGATTCTGGACGTATGCGGCCCCGGTGAAGTCCTCGGTGAATTATCGCTATTCCGGGAACAGGATGAGCCTTCTAGCGCAATTGCCATGGAAGAGACTTGTGTCTGCTGCTTCAGTAAACAGCAATTTGAAAGCTTGGTGAAACAGGACTCTTCTTTTGCCTTGAGAATCATCAGCTACTTGGGGCAGAAGCGATATGAAGCGATGCAGAAGCAGAGAGAAGACACCAGGCAGACAGTAAAAGAAAAAGTGCTAAGCCTGTGTTATCGTTTCGCCAACGAATATGGGAGGAAAAGAGCAGATGGTGTGTTGATAGAACTGCAAATCACCCAGCAAGAACTGGCAGACATGATCGGTTCTTCAAGAGTAATGGTAGTGCAGGCACTCAAAGAACTGAAAGCGTTCAATATCATAGACCGGGAGAAAAGATACTACATCTTAAAAAAGGATCCCTGCCTTGCAGTTCACGCCTATGAATTGGATCAGAAGATGTGATCCAATTCATAGCAACCCTCTTAGGCGAGAGTGTTAGGAGGGGAAGCACCCAAGACTTTGCTACTATTGCGATATCGTGGCATGGTTTTGGCTGAGCACACTCGATGTTTTGTTCACCCTGTTGCAATTAATTAGAAATTGAGGAGGTCATCCAGCTTTATGAGTAAATCTAATAAATTGTTTATTCTATGGACAAATGCAGACATTATAACATCGGATAAAATGGTTATGATGTATGCTACCAACAGCATGTTAAAACAATGGTGGGATGAGGTCACAGTAATTATTTGGGGAGCTACAGCCCAACTTGTTGCAGAGAATGCTATGCTGCAGGATAAAATTAAACTTGCTCAGCATGTTGGTGTTAACTTTTCAGCTTGCAAGGGATGTGCCGATCAATTAGGCGTATCAGAAAAGCTAGTAGAGCTGGATATTGAAGTAATATATTGGGGAGAAGGATTGACTGAGATTATTAAAGAAAATGAAAAACTAATTACAGTCTGATCGTAGGCAGTTTCATCGAGAACAAAGTGATGATGAGCCGCGTCTATCAGCCTCTATTAATAAAAATCTTAGTGGAGGAGAAGGGATTCAGTCGTCAAGCAGCCCTTTATGACCCCATCGGAATATGAACAGAAGCTTTATCGAGAGATCATGCAAGAGTCTATGCAGTGAACTATTATCTGGGTTTCCAGTGTCTATTTTACCGGGGACACTTCAGAATGGGTGGTCGACTTTTATCTTTACTAAATGAAAATAAAGCCAGTAATAACAAGCATCATAACGTAGTGAATATGTTAACGAAGTACTATCAGCAATCAGCCACGAGACTCGTACAATTTACCTCGTAGCATTTGCAACTCTTGTTTCAACATCTTGTTTTTACCGAACCTGTTGTGAAAAAAGTTATTTACCATTATTTTTGTTTGCGCAACTGAGTTTTGCTGCTGTTTCAGCATGGAATGCAAGATCCCGATTACGGGTCATTACCGCTTTGTCCGGTAGAGAATCCAGGCATTATGTATTTTTAAGGAAAGGGCATCGGGACAGAGCAGATCTGTGATGGGAGATGTGAGACTGGCGATGTCTGCTTTAAGGGCGATCAAGTATTTAGCCTACGTCATGTTGCAGAAGGCAAAACAGAAATGGCCTGCGCGTACGTTGCGTACACTATATATATAACATATAATGTGAACCAGGAGGGATGAGTATGCAGGAGATTTTAAACGCTACGGAAGTGCGCAAAGACTGGGGGCGCTTTATCGATAGTGTGGTTCACGGCAAGCCTGGCATTATCAAGCGCAACCGGGATATTATTCTCTCGTTGTCCATTCCGCAAGCTAAGGCGTTGTTACAGAACGTTTCCTTCAAGGCCTACTTCATCAAGGAAGATGACGGAACCATTACAGCTGGGTTGGATGATATCGATCTACTGGTCAACCGGGAGGATGAGCAGGCCGCCAGATTGGCGCTGGCTCAAGAGTTGGTCGACTATGCAGATGAATATTTTAACAACTTCCAACTGTATTTTCAAGCGCCCAACCGCCAGCCACATTTTCCGTATGTCTTGGCAGTCTGGTTGCAAGACGATGCCAGCGGCGTCGCGGAGCTCATTCATGCCTAGATGGAGAGACATCAAGAGCTTTTGTGAAAATGATGGCTGGGAGTTGTACAAGCAGACGGATCATTATTTTTACCGGAAACTGATGCCTGGCGGTACGTTAAAAAGAACTAAGATCTCCACGGGCTCCGGTGAGGTGTCGGGACATCTCTGGGAAGAGATATTGAAAAGGCAACTGCAGGTTACAAAGGAGTATTTCAATAGCAAGATTTGAGCAGGATGTTTGTGAAAGAAGAGAAAATAAATGCATTATGCAAACTTGATAGCTTGCTGGTCGCACACTCGTGACTTTAGTCGTGAGATGTTCAATACGCAAAATAGATCGTATTACCATCATTGTTAGGACAAGGAGGATTAGAATGAGAACTATTGCCATTGAAGAACATTTTTCCACACCTCAGTGCCAGACAGACCTGCAAAAAATAACCGGTCAGGTCATGTTTGCACCGTTAATGGCTGAGATTGGTCAAAAATTGCTTGACCTGGGAGATGGCCGCCTGTCCGACATGGATGCGGCCGGCATCGACATGCAGGTGTTGTCGTTGTCGGGGTTCGGCATCTATCAGTTGGACCCGGCCACCGGGACCGCCCTGGCCCGTGACTGCAACGATGCGCTGGCCGCGGCGGTCCGCACCCACCCGGACCGGTTTGCCGGTTTTGCCTTCGTGGCGTTGCAGGACCCGGAGGGCGCCGCCGCTGAACTGGAACGCTGCGTGACCCGGCTCGGGTTCAAGGGGGCGATGGTCAGCGGCACGATTAACGGCCGCTTCCTTGACGACCCAAGTTTTCAGCCGGTTTTGGCAGCGGCGGAGCAACTGGACGTCCCCATCTACCTGCATCCCGGCCCGCCGCCGCCTGACGTGTTCAAGGCGTACTTCAGCGGCTTGCCGGCCGGCGTCGGGGGCGCCCTCGCCACCGCAGGCTGGGGCTGGCACGTCGAAAACGGCCTGCACAGCCTGCGGCTCGTAGCGTCCGGAGTCTTCGACCGCTTTCCGAAATTGCAACTGATCATCGGCCACATGGGTGAGAACATCCCGTTTTCCCTGGCCCGCGCCGAAGAGAGGCTGGCG
>JBEKCL010000234.1:0-5123 GCA_050014895.1 Dehalococcoidia bacterium | reverse complement strand
CATTTACGTCGAAGATGGAAGGATAACCAAGACGGAATTCAATGCCCCTTTTGCCATCATAGCCCGGGCCAATGGTTCGGGAACTGTTCCGAGTGGTGGAGCTGAAGGGATTCGAACCGTTCTTTTTACTGGAGTGCAATAGCTTCAAAGGTTCTAGCTATCATGCAATATAGGCCATATAACGGGACTCGAACCACTAAGCAAGATACTCCCGGATAAGCAAATGTTGGAGAACTCCGATTAATGGGGAACCAGCAGGCGTTGGTTCGGTTTTTTCTATATTACCCTAAACCATAACAGGATAAAGTTCTACCAAAAATATTGAACGTTCTGCCTCGACCCCTCCCCATCCACCAGCATCATACTATTTAGTGATGAAGTTTCTATTGCTACCCTTTATTTCACTCCGCCTGCGATTTTGAGGCTAAAGGGTATATATGCTTTGTGTCCCAATCTTCGGCATCAATGTTAAGTCCTGCGTAAACATGAAAGATGGTGTTTGGGAAGAGTTTATATCTTTAATTCCAATATAACGATGACTATGAAAAAATTTAACTTTCTCTTTTCATAGCGATTTTCCAAAGACAAAAACCATGATAAAATGATATGGACGTTAGTACGCCTATCGATGGATTTTAATTCGGAAATACCTAAATTAAGGAAAATACAAAATGCCTAAAATTGAAGTAAGTTATACAGATTATCTGAAAGAAACTAACAAGATGCTTGGACATGGTGGTTTACTACTCGCATCAGCGGATGCAAAAGGAAACCCGAATGCGATGACAATCGGCTGGGGCACTATTGGGATTATCTGGGCTAAACCGATTTTCGTCGTGTTGGTTCGCCCATCTAGATACACTTATGATTTGATTGAAGTCGCGAATGATTTCACTGTTAACGTCCCGACGCCTCAACTTGCCGATAAAGTATCGTATTGTGGCACTGTTTCAGGTCGCAACCAGAACAAGTTTAAGGCGAAGGGGCTTACTGCTGTCCCAGGCAAGAAAATCAAGTCTCCTATCATCGAGGAATGCGTTATTAACTACGAATGCAGAGTGGTGCATAAGAACGATGTCATTCCTGATAGATTGACAGATGAGATTCGCAATAGAGCCTATCGTCAGGGAGATTTCCATCGAATCTACTTTGGTGAGATATTGGTAGTATATGCTGACATCGATGCAAAGGAAAAGTTGGCATAATAAAGTGTTGGATAAGGAAAGTGCCGACTCTCCGCTACTTGCTCCAAGTCCCGTTATAGGCGTACCTTTTACTTGAATCCTAAACGGGATTATCGGTTGGTAGGTCTAATTCCCAGAGGGACAGCGCTCTGGCAAAAAAATATGACAGACGCACTAGCATCGAGAGAGCATACTCTGAGGAAAAAGGTAGCCATAAATTAGCAGACCCACGAGTAAGGAGACTGGAAAAGATCAAAATTCATACCTACTTAGCTTTATGTGCCCAGATCATTAAACGTATTGGAGCCGCCATAACAGAGGGCCGGATTATACCTGAAGCTTTACCTTTCCCCGTCCGGACCTAGCGAACCTTTAAAAGGAGGTTATTCTAATCCCGCCGTAGCCGGGATTAGAAAGTGTTGTCCTGAATTGCTGATTATTCTGTTGTTAAGGTACTAAAATCATCAAAAGAGAAGAAATAATGAAAAAACGTTTTTAATCATAAACTCTTCATTTTTTAATCCTCCAAAAAAGAGGGTTAGAGTACATCAACTATCATTTTTAAACAGCCTCAACTAATATAACTAAATTAATAAAAAAACAAACATTTACGATAACTGCCAAACTGAAATTACTTTTCAAGATAATAACAATATAGTAACTTCTTACATGTTACAAAAATATACAAAGAAGGGGGCTTGTGAAAACAAGCCCCCTTCTCGAATCTCTGCGGAGAACGCTCTCAGTTAACTGATTGTCCTAGTGTCCTAATGAAGCTTTCATGGATTGGTTAATCCAGACAGCGAGCGGAGCACCATCACCGAACCCAGCACCGACAGTTGCGTCGCCTAAGGTATTGTTACCGACAGCGCCCATAATCCACGGTTGAACCATGTTGAACGTGGACGGCTGAGCCAGGGAGACGACAAAGTGCTGAGTCGCGATGTACAGGTTCTCATCGTGCAGCAGCTGCTGTACCTGGGCCACACTGGTGGCGGCGATAGCATTGTTATTGAAGTTAGTACATGTCGGGTCGTTAACCTGGATATAGTTGCTCTGATATCCGGGGGTATATCTCATGAACTGCCGGAAGATATCAAAGTTGAAACCCATCAGCCCCTGGTTTCTGGCACAAAACGCATCATAGGCATGGGAGGTCATGATTTGCGACTGCCACTGTGCAGGCTGTAAACTCGTGATGCTGATATTTACGCCAACTGAGGCGAGTTCAGACTGAACGATCTGGTATAAGCCCTGGTCAGCGTCAGTCTCCAGCACCAGCGTATAGGTTTTGGAGAAATTGAAATTCTGGGCTGTCAGCATCGTTTTGCACAATGTTGGGTCATAGGTGTATTGGGCCTGAGTAGCTGCCGGCCATTGCGGATAGGCGCAACCCCAGCCGCCGATACCCATCTGATTTTCAGTCAGGGAAGCGGGCCACGGAGTGCCGTAACCCTGATAGTAAGTCGAGGTAATGGTTTTGATGTCAATGGCATGCTGGAGCGCTTCACGAACTTGCTCATTATTGAAAGGAGCCGACTGGTTGTTCATATCCAGCGTGTATTCATTACCCTGCGGTTTCTGCTTGACGACAATTTCAGGATTGGTCTTCATCATGTTCAAAGCATCCTGAGTCGGCATGGAGCCGTAGCCGTCAATCTTACCGACGCGCATGGCGGCTTCGGCGGTAGGATTATTCGGGATGATTAAAATTGATAAGGTGCTGATGTAAGGGAGTTTGTTCTGCGGCCAGCGCAGGTCGGTGCCCCAGTAATTGGGATTGGCGACATAAGTCGCGGAACTGGAATCAACAAAATCCTTCAACATAAACGGACCGGTACCGACTGCATTCTGCCAGTTCAGCAGTTGCGGTTGGGTCGCAGTGGTATAGGATGCCACGGCCTCAGGGGCTTCGATTGAATTATCAGCCCCAGCGGCTTCCATAATGGTTAAGATGGAAGTCGGTCCGACCGCACCCTGCTTCCAATTAAAGGTCACGGTAAAGTTACCCGTGGCGACGACCGAAAGCAAAGGCGCCCAACCGGTAACTGACACATAATACGGATCGATTTTGAAGCCGTTACCAAGGCCCAGCAACCGGTCGTAATGGTTGACGACATCGCTGGCAACGAACTGCCGGCCATTGACCGGTGCCAGGTTCTGCCAGTAGACGTTCTGACGGAGAGAACAAATAACCGTATAAGGATTGGGCATGGTATATCCGGTCATCATCCAACCGGTGGCGTACTGGTCCGGCAGCCAGCCGATTTCGAAGTCCCAGACGGACGGGTCAACAGCGTAGTTACCGTACCATAGCTGGGCCAAATACGGGGCGTATCCAGCTTGACCGTTGGTGCTGGAGTATGGGTCCCACGTGGTAATGTCCTGGGTGATCCGGTCAACGAGCGTCCCGCCGTAGGTGGGGGTTCCCAGGCTGTCATACCAGTTACCCGTTGAAGTAGTGGTGACAGAAACAGTGGTGGGTGAGGTGGTGGTGGATGTGACTGAATTAGTGGTTTGGGTTGTAGATACGACGGATGAAGTGGTAGTGGTGGTTGTCTGTGTGGCTGCTGTTGTGGCGGACGTCGTGGTTTTACTGCTGCATGATGCCACAAGCATGGAAGCTACTAGAAGAAAGGTCAGAGATACGAGGATAATTCCTTTTTTCATTTAGCCTTTTTGAACCTCCTTTTTAATAGAACAAATTACTTTGGATTTTGTTATATACCCTTTTATAGATAAAACTGGCTTTGCCGATAACCGCCATATTCCGGTGAAGTGAACCACCATCTCGCACTTCACCGAACTATTACGGCATTGCCAATCTTAATTTTCTAATCGCCCACACTTCTTATTATTAAATTTTTCATCACATTTTAATGTAATGATATATAATAATGATGTTATAATTATGATGTTACACTTAAAAAACTTATTTCCAATTTTTACATCCTAGCATTAATAGTTAGATTTGTCAATAGTTGCTGACTAGTGTGTTGCTGACTAGTGTAGTTATAATGGCGAATAACAAGCATTTTTTGCCGAAATCGAATACTCGTGAACATATAATAAAACTACGTTCTTCCAACTTGTGCTTGACGATGTCAGAAATAGCTAGGAACGAAGGCGTTTCAAGACAGCATGTTTACCAAGTATTAAAAAAAGAAGGCCTTCCCACCAAACACAATATAAAAAAATATCAATATGAATGTCCCGTGTGTGGTACCATAAGCACTAAAAAATTCTGTAGTAAACAATGTAAAATTAAATGGCGACAAATACCGATGATTTGCACGAAATGCGGCATTCTGTTTTTTAGGTACTATTCACAGCTCTTGACTGATAGCCGCCGCGGTCACACTAATGCTTTTTTCTGCAGTAAAGAATGCAGAAACCAATGGTTGGTAGAACAATATGGATTCCATACCCCGCGCAAATATAATTGGGATGGAGTTTGGAAAAGTCATCTTGAGACCGGTTATGGTGCTTTGCGATTATCGAAACTATTAAATATTCCAGTAACTACAATATCAGCCATACTAAATCATTACAAAAACGATGGCTGATCGCTCTGATAATTAATGATTTACTTATCTCGTGAATCTTAACACAAAAATCGTCTCCTGATCACTCTTGTCCAAGATAGGTTTTCAGCCCGTGTAGAAGAGAGGCTTTCCGAGGTCTCAAAAACATTGGCATCAAAACTCTAACTATGATCAACCTCAAACAAATTCAGGGAAGCGGGTTTCAACAAACAGATAGAATACAATTATGTTCACTGCAGACCAGACGATGGAGCAATGTAATCGAAAAGTTTGAGTGATGGTAGTAATCAATCACTTGCTGGCTTGGGATATCGAGATTGGTGACATATCCTTTTATTCCAGCTAAAGCATAGGCTTTATCAATAAGGCTTTGGTTGAGTTGTTTGGTTTGCGC
>JBEKCL010000233.1:0-5124 GCA_050014895.1 Dehalococcoidia bacterium | reverse complement strand
AGCTAGGAATAGTATACCATGAGCACAAGTGTTTGTAAACATACTAATCATTTTTCGTCAGGCGCCCCTTTCATCCTACCCCATAAAGGGGTAGGTTTTCAGGGGCAAGGATCTATAAACATTTCTGCTTTTACAACCTGATCCAGACGGATACTCCAGAGGGTGGCCTGAATCGATTTCATCTCCATTGGTTGCACTGACCAGTCACTTGGCTCCAAACCGAGATCAAAAATCCGTTCCCAACTCTTCATCATTTTTTCTCTCAGCAGTCTCATCTCAGGTGTATTGATGGACCAATTTTTTAAATCGTGATATGAATAGCCGTATTTTTTGTACTCGTCATCAAATTCTTCATCTTCCTGCTCGTTAAGGCTCAGATAGCCATGATTCAAAGGGATGTGCCATAGGTCGAAGTCAGACAGCAGCATGTCCTTTTCATCGACTTCAAGTGTCAAGCGGATTATTCTCCTACCCGGTTCACCGTGTCTGGATCTCATGTCGGGCTTCTTGCGTTTGCCCTCCCATTGATACCACGCCCATATCGGGTATTTCACGCCCGGTGTAGGATTGCCAATCCGAATGCGCATTTGTTCCGCCATCCAGTCGTATGTAAAGCACCAGTAATCCAGCATTTCAATAAAGTTCTCGGCAACAACAAGCTCACCCATGTTTACAAGTTGCTCATACACTTGGTAATCCTGAATTGTCCAGAGTCTCATATTTATCCTTTCTGGTTTTGCTCATGCGCCACCGCCCCCGATCATATTATCACTTTGGCCTTTCTTCTGTCTCTGACTTTGACTTCAACTTTTTGATGCCAGTGCATTTGCTTCTCCGGCCATTCCTGTTCCACCTGTCGGATCTTCTCCGACCCCAGCAATTCCCCTTGTTGTTTTACGTAAGAAACTGGTAAAATATATAATAGACTTTTTGGTGGATTCTGGGAGGTGTTCATCGTTGGATGAGCTGGATGTCTTCATGAAAAAGCTCAGTGCTCAGAAGCCATTCCTCAGGGACCAATACGGTGTTAACGCTTTGGGGATTTTTGGCTCCTATGTCAGGAGAGAGCAGAAGAAAAAGAGCGATGTTGACATTCTGATCGATTTCGAGAATTCGATCAGCCTCCTCAGCTTTGTGGCATTAGAATATCATCTCAGTGACGTATTGGGCAAAAAAGTTGACCTGGTAATGAAGTCAGCATTAAAACCTAGAATTGGGAAGCAGATCCTGAGGGAGGTAATCTACATATGAGCAGCAAGCGCGAATATGGAGATTACCTCCAAGATATCTCTGATGCCATAGACGCTGCTGAACAATTTACACAGGGGCTTAGCAAGAAAGAGTTCATCGAAGACCTGAAAACCTGAGGGGAGTGCTTAGTTAGCGATGGAAATCAGGCAAGCTAAAACGGAGGACTTTGACAGCATCTGGCTCATTATTCATGAAATATTTCAAGAAGGAGCTACATATCCATTTCCTCCGGATACCACGAAGGAGGAAGGGCTCAAAATATGGATGGAAACACCGGCAGCAACTTACGTGGTGATCAGTGATGGAAAGATAGCAGGCACATATTTTCTCAAAAAGAATCAACCGGGGCTGGGGGCGCATGTCTGCAATGCAGGATATGCTGTCAGTTCGTTATTTCGTGGTCAGGGTTTTGGAAGGGCCATGTGTGAACACTCCATCCTGGAAGCACGCAGGTTAGGATTTAAGGCGATGCAGTACAATCTTGTTGTAAGCACCAATACGATAGCAGTAAATCTTTGGCAGGACTGTGGGTTCCAGATCATCGGCACTCTGCCAAGGGCATTTGATCACATGGAAAAGGGGTTAGTTGACGCCTACGTTATGTATCAACTGCTGGAATAACCGACCTGACAGCGAGAGGTAAAAATTAAAGGATTTAGGCGTAGGTACGGGTTGACCGAATAGTTACAAGCAGGTTTTACTGTCAGTTGTAGATGTAGAAAGTGGGTGTTACTGTCAGTAGTAGGTGCTTTTACTGCCATTTGTAAGTAGTAAATATGCGCATAAACGGCGGTTTTTACTGCCAGTCGTTGTTACGCATCACAGTTGTAGAGTGGGAATAATGTTCTGAACAAGGGAATAAAGTTCTGAACATAACCCTGGGATTTTGGTTTCCCGGGGTTTGCATTTATCTAGAGATAGTAAGACTCCGCTGCTGCGGAGCGGTCTCAAACGGTGAGAAGCCCCCAGGCTTGTCCTGGGGGAGGTTCACGTCCACAACAACGCCAACTCGGATTGAAGTATTTCAAGACCAGCAAGCACTGGTGATTCCGGAGCAAAAGCTACCTACTGGTTGATTTACAACTGCCGATCACACTGATTAATCAAATAGTCCCGGGCGTCATGCACCCTGATTGAACAACCACAGGCTGACAAGCCTGTTAAACCTCTATCCACGTGTGATAGGGAGGTATGACCACCTTCGGTTTGTTGGCTGCCCGTGAGATTGTTTCGACCATGGCTGGCACATCCAGGGGTTCCAGGGCCGGAACGAAATCGTAGTGAACCGGGATGACCGCCCTGGCCTTGAGGTTGTTTTCCACCGTCATGGCTATATCCTGGGGGTCGACGATGATCTTGGTCGGCTCCTTGGTTACAGGATGGGAGCACAACCCTCCGGTAAAGATGATGGCGTAATCGACCTCTTCCTGGGGGATCCCCTCTAGCAATGTATCCCCGCTGATGTAGACTCTGCCCTGTTTGCCGGTGATGATGATCCCCAAGGAGGGTCCCCCGCAAGGCATGACCCCGTAGCGCTCCGGGCGGCCCCGCAGCTTCTCGGAAACCCTGGTGCCCTCCTCCCTGGTGATCCAGTGAACCCCCTCAAAGGCCCTGATCTCCAGCCCCTTAAAGGTAGTTGGCTGCCTGGGCGTCAGAGGGAGGAGCCTCTCGCCGGGAATCTGGAAATAGTATTGCAGGGCCCAAATGACATCGGTGCTGCCGGTGAAAACAGGTTGTTTGGACTGGTTTATGGCATCCACCGTATGCAGGTCGAAGTGGTCAAAGTGGCCGTGGGTGATCAGAACCAGGCCCGGGCTGAACTGGGCCAGATAATCGGCAACCTTGGGGGCATGGGGATTTTCTTCGTACCAGTCACCGTACTGCTCCTTTTTGGAGAAGTGCGGATCAAAGAGAATTTCTACGCCGTCAACCCTGATGGAAATGCTCGCTGAACCGTGCCAGGCTATCTGCATTACAAATCACTCCCACCCATTACTTCTTATCGTAAAAAGAAGCTGCTAACAGGTAAAACAACCAGTGGAACCATCGCACCATTACCTTTCCACCCAGTAGCAGGTTGCCATCGTTAAAGAGAACCTTAGCTATAAGAACATCGAACTTGAAGCCCCTACCGTTTTTATTGGCCAGCTTGATAAGATTGTTCAGCGCGCGATGGGCGCAACAGTATGGCATGCCGCCCGGGTTTACCGGCTTCAGCAAGGCACCCTTCGACACATTGAGTGAATGAAACTATACTAGAACTAGAGAGTTATTATTTGGTCTGCGATAACTTCTTCACTTATCTTAAGCACTGTAATAGACAACTCGTTGCTTAAATCGATCATATGTTTTCTGGTTGCCACGTACACTTGTGGCCGTAGAGGTATATCGTGATTGACCTGCACTACTACGCCAATATCTCCAGTGCTGAGGAGCACCATGGATCCAACTGGAAAAGGAGTCACGCAATGCAAGAAGGCATCACGCACTTTCTGTCCGGCGATGTCGTAGCCTGATGCCATCAGGTATTCATAGGCCTCGTTACTGGGAACAGCCTTACGGTATGGCCTGTCGGTGGTCAGAGCATTATAGGCATCGGCGATGGCACAGATCGAGCTCATTTCATCGATGTTTTCTCCCTCAAGCCCTAGGGGGTAACCCCTTCCGTCACGTCTTTCGTGATGCCCGTAGATAATCGATGCGGAGTTCTCTGTAAGATCGGGCTGTATTTTCCTTGCAAGCTGATATCCGTCGTGCGGGTGTTTCTTTATGATGTCAAATTCTTTATTAGTCAGCTTTCCAGTCTTGTTAAGGATCTCGCTGGGCGTCTTAACTTTTCCTAAATCATGCAGTATGCAACCAACTCCAAGTTTCAATAGTTTGTCCTTCTCATATTTCTGCAGAATACCTGTCTCGAGAGCTAAGATGCATACGTCAACTGAATGTGCATAGGTATAGGCATCAGTTGACGATATCTCAGTTAAAGCTCCGATAGCCGTCTTGCCAGCCATTAATTCCCGCATGATGTTCTCAACGCTGGCAGTAACTGCCTTGATGGCGGCAACATCACCTTTTTCAAAGAGATTTTGAATCGAAGCAAAAGCATCAGCGCGAATTGTTTCCTCGATTGCATCCTGCTGCTGGGTTATGAAATCCTCCGGAATAGCCACTCCTTCTATATATACAGACAGGATGTGACGTTTTTGAAGTGCTTTTATATAACCAGTCGTGAGAGTTACTCCCTTATTTAATAAAAAATGGCCATGAAAATCGTAAACAGGATGAGCCAGCTTCATTCCAGGCACAAGATTCGATACAAGAACTTTTACCGGTTTCCTTACATCCATCTTGATCAATCTCCTTGATTATCACTTAAAAGAGGCCATTAAAAAGAGTAACCACGCCCACTGCCATGTGCCCCTGCGATCCGGATATGCCGGGAAAATAGAGCAATGCCACTTTGTACCGCAGGTTTTAAAAGACCTACCAGCAGGATCGATTTATCTGTACGGCAACCTTTATCAATCAGCGTTTGCGCTGGCAACTAGGAAAAGGCGGTCAATTTATAAGGGATAGCATTTCCGACAAAAGCTCTGCGCCTGATTTATTGTTCAAAATAGCCGAGTTGCTTCCGACGGCGAGGATGATGTAACCATTTCTTCATTTTCTGATGTTTTCCTGCATATAAATACAAAATAATGCCTCCACTGGCTCTACTGGCTCCACTTTACTGCTGCATTCACTATTTTCAGGGCAGAAATATGCTGCCCGCTATCGATCATTTTCTTCTGGAGTCTCGGGACAAGCCTCCTCAGGTGTGGGATACTGTTAACGAGCGCTCATTCATGCTGTTCGGCAATGAAAAATTCCTGG
>JBEKCL010000232.1:0-5143 GCA_050014895.1 Dehalococcoidia bacterium | reverse complement strand
GTTCTGACAAGGTGGAGGGCCGAGTTTTATTGGGATAATCATCCATCTTCTGATCAAACAGGGGAAAGGCGTAATGTTGATGAAAAATAATTTTTGTATTCCACATAATGGTGGGGTTGACCCCGGTTTTCAGCCGACTGACGAAGTGGCCGCCGTTCTTTCTGATCCTGCTGAACATCTCATATTTAAAAAAACCTAAGTCGAACAAAAGGATGTGGTCTTTTACCCAGGGACCGATGCGGATGGTCTTGAGCTCGGCGGTCTTGCCGGAAAAGAGCCCTATGCTCTTGGTGTTGCCTGTCAGCCCGATAGCAAGGTGTATCTTGAGTTCGGCCTTGTGCCTCGATCCCGGGAACTTTTCGGCCAGGGAGTCATGTAGCTTAATGATCGTACCGTCTGCCACGATCAGGTCCTTGAACCCGGCTAATTTATCTGAAAGAGTGAGGCTGGTGTGGCTGGCGAGATCTGCTATACCGTGCGCAAGGCACTCTTTTAGAAAAGTGATGAGACCTTTACTAAAACGATCGTAGAAGGCGGAGGCGACGATATTTTCTGCAGATGCTGTCTCGTAGGCCCTTCTCAAGGATGCGATGGAGCGCTGCACCCCGACTCCAAAACCGAGCACCAGTATCCAGAACAGGATCACCGGATCGACCTTTCGCTGGCGTTGTACGTACTTGACTCTGACTGCTGCGTCTCTTAACCATTCCGGGGTGAACATCTTGTTCAGTGTTTTTTCGACCTGGCGCGGATCGAGATTGCTAGGCAGTGGAGCCAATTCAATTCCCCTCTCAATATATTATCTGGAGGAGAATTCCACATATGGAGGCAATTATCCTGCTTTTCAAAGAGCAATTTCGACATTTTGTCGAGTTATTTTCCAGGGATAGTGCGTTATATTTGGGTGTATATGGCATTATTAGGTCTTAACCGAACACCGATGATCTCCCATTATCCATATTATCATCTACAGAATAGGGTGAGCAGGCATTACGGATATTTCAAAAAAGCCTTGTTTCGGAAATCAAAGAACAAAAAGGCTTAAGCATAATATGATAAAGGAGTTTTATGAATGTCTACCCAACATGGAGAAGCCGGGGTTGGAGCAAGAAAAATCGGTCAAAAGAAAGCGATACGTTATATTATTCTTGTTTTGGCTTTTTATATTGCTGGTGCTATTTTGATATTTATTTCAAGATACCTTCTCCATCCAAATCTATTCTTATTAATACTTGCACTATTAATGTGGGTTTGTGGCTTAGGGCTTATGTTCTATGCAGCGTATATAGCGATATTTAATAAAAAAATAAACAGAGAAATCGACAGGGCTTTTCAAGGCGCTCAAGCTGAGATAAAAGTGTCAGAATTCTTAGGAGGGCTTCCTGAAGGCTATACAGTTATTAATGATTTTAAATGCCCTATGGGGAATATTGATCATATAATATTAGGCCCCACTGGCTTATTCGTGGTAGAAACTAAAAGCCACAAGGGAATAATTACTCTTTCCAAGGACGAAAAGATACTGCTTCATAATCATTTACGATTTGAAAAAGACGTTTTAAGACAAATAAATAGCCAATTATTTTGGTTGAGAGATGAATTAAAAAATTATTCCGGAACAAAAGCCCCCTTTATTCATGCAGTAATAGTATTTACAGATGCCACTGTTGATGTTGATAAGCCGATTAAAAACGTAAGCATAATTAATAAGGATCTTTTAATTGAACATATAATGACCAAGGGTAGTAACCTAGACTACGAAGATCTATGGCGTATATTTAATCATTTGATTAAAACAAGGGATAAGTTAAAAAATAACTCCAACAAATAGAAAGGATCGTGTAAGATAAACACGAAAAAATTATTACCCAGAGCGTCGAAAATATTATTGCGATATACAAAGACATTGGAGGTATAGTCAGGAAAGCTTCAACTTCCTATTATAATACGATTATGGCTCACTTATTTACTCTGCTCTCATACCGGATGATTTGTCATTTTGATCGGAAAGCTGGGATCGAGCATTTTCGAAATGGCGGCTCGGGCGAACCGAAAAATAAAAACATCTTTCTTAAACACTTCGTTTATTGTCTGGAGCACACTCTCAGGTGCTTAGCGCCGGCGGGGTATTTGGTAAGTACCTGATTTGCTAATATGTTCATATTGGAAAGAAGAGGTAGTTTTACAACGCTTTATGTGGTATTTTTATTATAGAAAAAACTATTGGGGGGATTACTGTGATCCCGGTCAGAACAAGAGTGGAGCTAGACGGTCGTATTTCCATCGGAGAGGTGTTAAAGATGGCTAAGATGCAACCGGGCGATTGGGTAGATATTACTCCTGCCAGTAATAAAATAACCATAAAGATCGCTAGGCGAATAAAGCCAAAAGGGGTTGTCAGAGCTGCGGCAGGGCTCTTGAAGGACAGAAATGATTTAGCGGATGAGATGCTGCGAGCCAGGGAGGATGAAGATGACCGGCCAGGAACCACCATTTAACAGGTATGTGGTCGATACCAATATCGTCATCTATACTCTTAAGGGGATTGAGCAGGCGGTAGCAGCAATGGAAAAATTTGAAGATGACGACATCGAGGTCTATTACTCAACGATAGTGGAGGCAGAATTATTTTCCTTTCACGAACTCACAGAAGAAGAGAGTGGCAAAATTAGGGCCGTCTTGGATCTTGGGGAAATTGTATACGTCGATTCCGAAGTTGCTTTGAAGGCTGCCGAGCTTCGTTTATTGAGCAGAAAAACGTATCAGCGCAAGCTTAAATTACCGGATGCCATTGTTGCCGCAACAGCTTTGGTATATTCGGCGGTTCTGGTTACGCGCAATATTGAAGACTTTGACCATCTGAAAAAACATGATTTACTTCTATGGAACCCATTGGATGCAATTCAACAAGAATAGATGATAAAACCCCTGACAAACCATGCTGTGTAAAACATGTAAAACTAGACCATAATAATCCCGTTACAAATATGCTATTTCCGTGCTACTACCGTGCTACTGAAAAATAAAATATAACTCGATATGAACAGATACAGATTGATATGTGCCCCCGCCTCAATGTATTGGTATTACTGAATAATTTGACACTGGAAGACACTGACAGATACAGGTTGTAACGCTCAAGGCCGGACTTAAAATCCCGGGGGCTTCGCGGCTCGTGTGGGTTCAAGTCCCACTCCCGGCACCAGAGCCTTCAAAGCCTTGCAGCGCAAGGCTTTTTTGATGCAAGGAATCTCAAAATTATTATCACCGACACCAAGCCACAACTTATTAAGGCCATTATGGAGATGACACATGACGCTTTTTTCCAGAACAGACGGATGAATATAGCTACAGGAATCTATGAAATTGACGATATTTATATATACAAAAGAATATTAAATAATAGCTTATGTGGGAAGGGATGGATAATATGAAGAGGCTTGCAATAAGCTTGATACTGATGCTCTTTTGTTTGTTTACGGTGAGTCCTACCGGCAAGGCTGCTGCAGCTGCCATTAAAAGCAGCACGTTTCAAGTTGGACAGCAGTCCTACAGCAACGACGGCGTTTCATACTCGATGGATGCGGCCGCGTATATCGATCAGGGGCGGGTTTTTGTTCCCCTCCGTTATCTGACACGCGGGATGGGCCTTGCTGACCAGGATATCGTCTGGAATCCGAGCGACTCCAGCATAACGATTGCCGGGATCAACAGCAGCAATCAGTTGATGCATATCATCCTGAAAGTGGGCAGCAACCAGATGGAAGTCGACAATCTCAGCAACGGAAGCAACAATACGGTTACGATGGATGTGGCGCCACAAGTGAGTAACAGCCGCACCTATCTCCCGGCCCGCTGGGTGGTAGAGGCTCTGGGCGGCGACATATCGTGGGACGGGCAGACAGACACCTTGGCAGTTAACTCCTCCATTGTCTCACCCAGCGCGGGAACAGAAGCAACATCAACTAATAATGGGCAACCTGTAGAGCCTCAGATCTCGGAAAATAATAATGGGTCGCCAATTGTTAACTCGACGATCGCTGGCCAGTGGGGAGGAAGCCTTAAAGCAGATACCCCACCTTTCCTAGCCGGGAAGGGGGGCAACTGGAGTGCAGTTCTAACAGAAGACAGTCAAGGTAACGTCTCGGGAAACTACACCAGCGATTTTACATCCGGCACGGTGGCAGGCAACCGTACCGGGTCAAACACTTTGTCATGGAATGTTGTAAGTGATGGTAGCGCCAATTTTAGTTTTGACGGTACGATTACTGGTAATACAATCAGCGGAGATTTTTGTGGAACAATGGATGGTCAAGATGTAACAGGCACATTCTGGGGCGGCAGAATAGTCCAGCAGTCGCAATAAAACGAGGCTCATAAGTATATGGGCCTCTTGAATGTGGGCAACTCTCGTATAAGGGTGGCGCCCGTTTTATTCACGGATAAACTAGTTATGTAATATTAGTTTGAAATAGGATCTGTTAGCAAAAGAATAAGTGCAAAGTATATGTGTCCCACTCCCGGCACCACTATTGGGTTCTAGGGATCGCTACTGGATATAGATGGAAGCAGGTTTCAATTTGATCATAATTGATCATAGCTTGTTCCCCCGGTGCAAACGGGGGATCTTTTTTTGTCCGTGAACGGCTTTCCCAAAAGTATCCGCAACCTGACGCTTACGCTTGTTGTCGTGTATGTAGGTACTTACTACAACCTGCAATGTTTCTCTTAGACGTGTGGCAATGTCTCCCGCGTCTGCTCCATTCTCATGGAGAATAGTAGCGTGGCTGTGGCGGTTATGAAACGCGTTTCATAACCGCCGTTGGACTAAACCGCTGAAGCGGTGGTAAAACCTTTTTGGCAGTATTACCTCGGCTTTGGCGAGCGTGACCATCCACTTCGGCTGGCGCGTTCGCACTCTTCGTCAAACATCCGGACTTGATATTTCACCCCATCAGTATTGTTTGCGCCAACAGACCCCCGTCTCAGCGATTCTTTCCTTTATTTCATGAGCGCCTTAAGATTGTTACGCAGCTATGCTGCTAATAAATTTTTTATTTGAACAACAAAAAAGTTTAAGGCCTTCATTGCCAACTGTAAGAAGGGAAGACTTTGATAGGCTGACTAGTGAACCTCCCCCGGG
>JBEKCL010000231.1:0-5148 GCA_050014895.1 Dehalococcoidia bacterium | reverse complement strand
AGTGAGCAAGTCAGGGAACGACTGAAAACTCCCGTTCTACCCAGGCGGGGATTTTAATATCCTTAACTTTTGCATAGTACAGGTATATACTTGCGCAATCAGAATAAATGTTCTAATTTATTGCGGGCGTTGGGATTGTTTGTAATCCGTCTAATGCCCCGTAATGAATAAAAGGTGGGGCTGCGGAAGGGCAGGGGATATACCAAGATCTCTTCACCCTGTTCTTCAGACAAGTGCGGTTTTACATCATCGTTGCCTTGTGGGAAGTCTATGATGTTATGGATAACCAGCGGATGTAGACCGACCGCGAACAGAAGTAACCCCAGAGTCAACGCTAGCTTACAAAATCCGCCGATCTTAAAACAAACGCAGCCAGTTAGTTCTTGTGATGATGGAACATGCCAGCAGAATCGCAACAACCAGAATGATGAGGCCGCAGCCGATCCCCGAGCACGAGCAGCCGCGGCCAAGGCCGAACCTCCGCTCGAGCCAATTGAATAACTTATCCAGTAGGAATAACTCCAGCAAACTAGCCAGGCAGCCTTGTCGATTCTTCATTGATCCTCCTCGGACGAAGCGTTTTAAGATTGTTTAGTTTAGCATGAAGGGTTTTCGCGGTCAAACAGTTCGCTGTCTAGATCATTCCTACAGATTTACATACTTGATATATCATATTAATAGCAGTACACTAATTAAAATGTAAATGTCAAGAAACATTTTATTATTATTTCTCGAAGACTTTGGAGGCCAGTATAATCTAGGATGTTTTTCAGGACACCAATTTCGTCTGCTCCATACGACTTCTGGTGATTAATACTCTGTTTGGATGTTTGTTGTTTTTTATGGTTCACGTTAGAAGGAGGAAAATCTAATGGCAAAGGTACCACCTTTCTACACAAAGAACGAAGAAGACCATAAACGTTCCCCAGTATGGCATGACAATGATCAATGCTCTGAAGGAAAAAAGATTTTGCCAAAAGACAAAGAGCTTGGGCAAAAGGGCAATAAGTGCTTGGTTTGCATTAGACTTGATAGCCAAGTTTAATTTAAAATGATCTCCTGCCTAGAGAACAAGTACCCTTCTGTCGGAGTACCATCTTCATAAACAAGCTGTTGGGAAAATAGGCGCCTCCCTCCCAATTATACTTATTGAGAGGGATATTCTGATTGAAATTAATTGGAATGAAAATGATCCTAAATCATGATAAGGAGATCGCTGTTACCGACTGATCAAAAACACACTTAGAGAATTTAACAATATTAACCTTTGCTCATCTGGCAGGTAAAGACAAATATCTGCCAATTGGTGACCTTCAGAAAGGAGATAAAGAAAATGTCAATCAATGACAGCCTAAGGACACTCTTCAGCACGCAGGGCATATCCCATCCATTAATGCAAGTACAACTGAAACAAAGATTCATGAAAGCGCTTCAACTAACACCTCCCGGAATTCTAGAAGCCGAGAACGTGGCAACGCAACAGGCAACTGAAGCCGTTAATGAAGCGACCAATAATCAAGGTGCCTTTGTAACGACTGCCACGCTGGCAACCTTCCCGGTCGCGTCGGGTGTTATCACCGTCATCTGGAAGTTGTTGGAGGCGGTTGTACCAAATGCTCCCGCAATTAAATCGCCGATCGTCCCTCTAGTTCTGGCAATCCTGTTGGGTGCTTATTTTGTTTATTTGGATTTGACAGATAGTGGACAGGCCGAGCAACCCAAAACGAGAAATATCATCCAAAAGTGTGTAATCGGATTGATCAATAGTCTTTTTCTGGCCGCCGCTGTTCTTGGAATCAATACAGCCATTTTTCATTGAAAAGTAATATCGGATAAAACTCTTAGAATCGATGCTGAGCGTAAATGAGGCCGCAGGGAGGTGGCCATAAATGGCTATTCATCCTTGGTCAGATCGCCCGCGTCACGACATCCCCAGTGCTTAAGAGTGTCGATTACTGGTCCTACGTTTCTCGATTGCATCGATGATCCAACCCAAGACGCCAGCAAGGATGGCTACCAGGACAATGATCAGTACCAGCATACCAGCCGACTGCTGTTCGAGCCATATCCATTGCTTGCCCAGTACGTCTCCAGCTTTAGTTTCTAAAGCTACCAACAGACCTAAAATTCCCAGCAACAGTATTGCTAGGCTGCCCCAACCCAATCAAGCTAAAATTCGCCACCAGCTTCGGGCCGATGACAGTACAAGCGGATCCGGAAGCGGGTGCTGGTCGCCCTGCAAGGCTTCGAGCCGGTTGGCGACAATTTCCAATTGCTTCCATTCCCTGGCAAGGTGTAAACCGGCCATGATGTCCTTCAATATGGGCATGCTTTTGACTTGATCGCCGATCTTCCCCAAGGCTTTGGTTGCCGGCCAGTGCACAAATTTATCTTTATCTTTCAGAGCCTGAAGCAGGGGCGGGACTACCGGCGTGCCGACCTCCTTTCTAGCATCCGTAGAAATGTGTGAAATGTTCACCGGTAATCCATGATGGAGCTCTCTCCACAGCGATTTTGTCAGATTCTATGGATTTTTGGCCGTAGTTTTCCCCGGATTCCCTAGAATAACGGCTCCTGGGGCTTCCTAGGGGCTATTTTAATTGCCGGGTATGCTGGGACGTGTTCCGTGGGTTGATTCCCTCGTTGGTTGCAGATTATGGATTCGTAACAAGGGTTGTTGGATCGCTCATGCTGGCAATACTCGCATCTCTAATAGAACCAATTGCTATATTGGCATTGGCCACCGCTTTGACCGCAATGCAGGCATTAATTGAGTTGCCCGCTATTTTCGTTTGCGTTTCCTGGCCTGTAGGTGATAACGCGCATCCAGGCGGCTTCCTTGGCCTTGTCTTGCCAGGTGCGATCGTATTTGGCCGTGATGCTAGTAGAGCTGTGTCCAATGATCTTTTGAGCGGTCACCAGATCATACTGGTTGATGAGGTCGCTGATGTAGGTCCGGCGGAAATCGTGCCAGCTGAGGTGCTCCAGGCCGGCATGCAGCCGACGCTTTTCCAGGATCTTGACCAACGCATCAGGTGTCAGGTGAGTATCTTTCCTTGAGATAATCCCTTTCGCACTAGAGCGTTTACTGGACCGGGTGATGTAGCAGAACAATGCTCCTTTAGCTGTGCCTCTAAGGAGCAACCATTCGTGCAGATACTGCGCCGCGCCACCCACCAGCACGGGTTTTACAGGACGTTCCTTGTTGCCTTTTCCGATGATGCGTACCTCGTACATCAATTCGTCCCCCTTCACAAAAGTAACATCCGTGACTTTCAGGCCGGCCACCTCGTGCACACGTGGTCCTATCGAATAGGCCAAGGCGAACATTGCCAGATCGCGGAGGCCTGCGTATGTGTCCTCAGCTAGGCAGACATCGATCAGTGTGTTGAACTCGGGCTCAGGAATGTAGCGCCCAGTTTCAATACCGGCAGCCCGTTCCCCGCGCGGCTTCTTGGCCAGGAGCGCCCGTTCCGCGCGTGACGAGATCTCTTCCCGCTGATCTCCGGATAGGAGGTGTTTTATATCATCATTGTCTTGCAAGAGGTCCAGGACGTTGCGGATGTACCAGCGGATCCCGGACAGGCTGCGGGATATATAGGCTGGGGATGTCTTTGCATTGGCCAGAGCTTGAAGATATTCTTCCACCAGCGACTTGGTGATTGGGCGGCCAGCACGCCATCCAGTGAAGCGCCGGACATCTTCCAAGTAGGCGCGCTTGGAGTGATTTGATCCGAGCCCAACAGCGCTTGCCAGCCGGTCTACGATGACCGCGCCGGCATTGGGAACAAGGTCATCGATGAAGCCATCGGTGGCCGGAATAATGGTAATGGCGGTGGTTGATTTCATCTTCTATCGTGTGATCTTTATAATTTCGGGTTGATCGTATTTCTATGATCGTACAATTCCCAGAGCTTTAGTTTTATTTTTCATTCCAGCTTTATAGTGGCAGAACGTACTCGATTTTGCAGCAATTTGGTCATTTTTTTGTAATAACTATTGTAAATCTCTATTATCAATAGTTATTATAAGCAGTTTTTGGGGTTTGTCAAGCTGCATTTTCCTAGCAAATGGACACGCGAAAGTCGAACTTGTTCAGCACGGCGATGGTTTTCTGAATGGTATCGTCCCGGATTTAGCTCGCATGCTCTACAATCAGCTGACCGCTTCTAGTGTCCTCAGCTCCGTGCTTTCCGAGAACTCCAACAGAGGCAATGTGCTGCGCTTCAATCAGTAGCGCGGCAAATTTCCGACCGACAGGGTTTTGATCGAAAATACTTGCGGTAATTATCTAGACAATTAGACCCCTGCTCCTACATTATTCGCATCCTTGTTTCCATTCGCTGTACGTCAACCGCATCCGCGGCCCGATCCTGGACGATGCTACTCTGCACAGGTTGCTGCCTCCCAAAGAAAGCAAGTCATCAGAGTAATCGCCGAGCGCCGCCTAGTGGCCAGAGCCCAGCGTCGCTGCCATGCCGTCGGCATCGAAGCCGGCGCCCGGAATCGGGCCATGCTTGCCCTAGTCTGGCAACTTGGCCCCGCGTCCACGAGATCGCAAGTCTATCCTTGATAGGATATCACCCCTCCGGAAGGATCCACTCCCGGATACTTCATGCACATTATATTGAAAGGTAACAAGCAGCGCCTGGTTACCCCTAAGCTGGTGGGCAATGCGGCCATCTACCTAAGGGATTGGCTGGCGGTCCGGGGCGAGGCGCCTGGGGCGCTTTTCTGCTTTATTTCCTACCGAGGAAACCTGAGAAGGCTGGACAAGAATCTCACCCCAAAAACACTATATAGCACCTTGAAGGACAGGCTCGTTCAGGCCGGCCTCCCGCCCACCACGTGGCACGATTTTGCCGGAACATCTTGAGTGATGTAATTGCCCGTTCTGGCCTCACCACTGCCCAGCACCTGGCCGGCCACAGTTCATCCGCTACCACGGCGCGCTAGGACCGTTTGTGGAGGGAGAATGTCCAGGAAGCCATAAACTACCGGCCGGATGCCCCCTCCCCCCCCACTGGAGCGGACCATTTGAACGACCATCACAGATAAATTCGGTTATTACCTCGAAGCCGTATTCATACTAATTTAGGGGGAATAGGACTTGTGGAAGATGTTGTGAAAAACACAAACGATGACCTC
>JBEKCL010000230.1:0-5162 GCA_050014895.1 Dehalococcoidia bacterium | reverse complement strand
GCAAGCCCAGTCCCGTTCCCTTTTCCTTGGTAGTAAGGAAGGGGGTGCCGAGTTTCTTCAGCACCTCGGGCGGAATGCCCATCCCTCTATCCTTTATGGTCAGGACGACCCTGTCTCTCTTCCTGCGTGTTTTAATCGCCAGCTCCCCATGCTTTGACATTGCTTCGATGCCGTTGCGGACAAGGTTGAGAACGAGCTGCCGGATCTCCTTCTCATCCAGGTTCAAATCTGGTACATCGCCCAGATCCATGCTTACCGCCACATGATTCTTGGCGGCATCTGCCTGAATTAGGGGCAAAAGGTTGGTTACAATTCTGTTGATGCTCTGTTTTTTCAGTTCTGTTGGCGCATTTCTGGCGAGGGTGAGGAATTCGGTAATAATGGTATTGGCACGGTCAAGCTCCTCTATCATCGTATCAAAGCGCTTCTTATTGGAGGCGAACTCCTCTTTAAGCTGCATTATCTGCAGGTATCCCCTAACCACCGTCAAGGGGTTTCTGATCTCGTGGGCTATCCCTGCAGCTATCTCTCCCATCAGGTTGAGGCGATCCAGCCGGGCCATTTCCTGCTCAAACTGCTTGCGCCTGGTGATATCTCTCCCTATAACAACAAAGAACATGGGGTTACCGTCGACATCTTTAATAACACTTGCAGACATTTCGGCAGCAAACAGATGCCCTTCCCTGTTCTTTAATTCAAGCTCTATAATCAAGACAGGATGATGGATAGCCTCTCTAGCCATTTCGTGTGCCCTTGGTAAGTCCTTTGCAACAATAAAAGAGTAGACATTCTTGCCAATCAGATCATCCCTTGAGCCTCGATACATACTCAGACAGGCCTGATTGCATTCAACAATAGCGCCATCCAGATCCGCAACAATAATAGCGTCAGGACTCGACTCCAGAATCAACTGCAGCTTATCCTTGGATTTGCGCAGCTCCTCTTCAATTGTTTTACGTTCGGTGAGATCTAGCCCCATCTCGAAAACGCCTAACAAATTCCCGTCCCCATCTTGAATCGGGTAGGCTCGCGAAAGCCGCAATATGCCATCGGGAAAGACGGCCTCCGCTATCTGAGGCTGACATGTTTCGATTACTTTTCTTATATCGCAATTGGAGCACGGCTCATTTCGACCCTGATAGACTTCATAACAGTACCTGCCCACCATCTGCACGGGAAGCATGTCTTTCATTTCTGAGCTTATTTTGTTTACGTACAATATTTTCAATTCTGGATCTACGTATAATATTGTTTCCCTTACCTGATCGAGAATGGCATCCCTTTCATGCCTTGCTCTCTGCAGAGCCGCTTCTCTGTTCTGATAATCGGATAAAGACACCTTTAACTCTGTGTTTTCTTGCTTCAAACGACTTGTTTCTTCAAGCAGAAGGCTGTTGTCGGTGTCTTGCAGAAGTCTGATGTCGGTGTCTTCTTGCATTATTTACCCGGCCTCCCGTAATGCAGCAGTGCTGATTGCTCTCTCCTGAACCAGCTTGAAGGTGATATCTGTATTCCCGGGGTCCATGCCTTCAAAATAGACTGTCTTACTCTCCATCATTCAACCTCCTTGAGAATTACCGCATCATCACCTGCCCGTTTAGAGCAAATGGCGTATATACGGCGCCAAGCATCTGCCACAAAGATCAGGCACGCCCTACCTGCTTGGAGATTCGTTTGCAAGCCCCTTTCCTAAATATTCCCTCGATCACCACTTGATCCCTGCCGTCTAAACCAACTTGGTTAATTCCCTCAGTTTCTCCGCTAAAAAGAGCGGCATGTTCAAGATGTCGTTATCCCGCTTCAGGTTTAGAAGCGAGAAACGAATACCTACCATGGGATGATATTTATCAATATACATTCTAAGGCTTCGGCTTTTCACGTTACTGTCCGATTTTACCTCGATTGGATAAATGTCATTGCCAAGCTGGACAACAAAATCGACTTCGGCTGTCGCCTTCGAAGTCCAGTATCGCGGTAAAACATCGAGGTTTGCTGATATAGCCTGCAAGACAAAGTTTTCAGCCAAAGCTCCTTTAAACTCGGTAAAAAGTCGATTGCCCTCACCAAAAGCAGTGACATCCAGACCAGCCAACCGGCGCAATATACCCACATCCACCATATACAGTTTAAAGGCCCCTGTATCGTCGTAAGCGGAAACGGGTAGCGCCGGTTTGTTGTTGCGGTATATTTTATATGCCATGCCCGCATTGCAGATCCATGTCATGGCGTCCTCATATTCCCGGGCCCTGGCGCCCTGCTTCATGGCACTGAAGACGAACTTCTTGTTTTCCTTTGCCAGTTGCGAAGGAATAGACGACCATATCAGGCGCAGCTTTGGAATATCAGCCGTTGCAGCATGCTTGGAAAAATCAAGTTCGTATGCATCGAGGATTTCCCTTGTTACCTGTTGGACCAGTTGTGGGTCTCTCCCTTCCGTCCAGGCCGCAACAGACTCCGGCATGCCTCCGGTAATAAAATACATTTTGAGTTTTTCACAGAGCCGACTGTAAAATATCTCCGGAATCGGCTCAAACGAGTTGATACTGTTGATGTAATCCACTAGCGAGCGTTCACCGTCAGCAAGCAAAAACTCTGTAAATAGCATTGGGTGAACATCCATGAAATTCACCTTGCCTACGGGAAAAGATGCCGGACGCGACAATGCGATGCCCAAAAGCGAACCGGCACATGCAACATGATACTCAGGAGCATTTTCATAAAAATACTTCAACGAATTTAACGCCTCGTTGCACTCCTGTATCTCGTCAAATATGATCAACGTCTTTTCGGGCAGGATCGGCTTACCGTTTACAAAAGTCATATATTCCAGCAACCGCTTTGTGTCTTTTGTTTTTTTCAATTCATCCGATAGTTCCGTTTGTTCGTCAAAGTTAAAATATGCGACATTTTCGTAATACCGTTTTCCAAATTCCTTCAAAGCCCATGTTTTCCCAACCTGCCGCACGCCACGCATAATTAGTGGCTTCCTGTTTTTACTATTCCTCCATTGAAGCAAGTCAGCGATTAAATAACGTTCCATAACTACGCACCGCCTTTAAATCATGGTTATGTGATTATTTTCACATTATCATAACTTATTATAACAAGTGGTACAGTCGATAGCAACTAATTCCTGGTCCTGATACCCAGACAAGTATGTCCAGACAACGCGTTCATAGCACCGGGTTGTGATGGGCGTCGTAGACGTTGGCCGTGACGGTGGAGGCAGTTTTGCCATCCGCCGGTACGCTTGGAGGAGAGGCAGATACGCTGATGCTGTCCGGGAAAACAACCTGTACCGGGATGTTACTGTACCAGCCAACCATAGTGTGGATGCCGAGTTCACCGTCAGTATTCCATCCCCAGTCCCACAGCGTACCGACGCAGCATCGTGGTGATATCAGTGGTGTATGTTATCTAGGAGTCCGCCTCACCGGGCGGCGTCTCTTCGGTCACCGTAACGTCGACCTCGCTTGCCCCGACCTTGACATGGATCTGGCTGACCAGTGCCCTTAGCTCATCGTGCGTGTCATTGATCTCCTGGATCAGATTGCCCAACTTGTCCAGTTCGCCCATGACCGTGTCGTGGGTCTCCTGGAGCAGTACCTGCTGCCTGGCGCCCTCTTTCTTGGCCACAAATGCCAATACCGGCAGGGCGCTGGCCTGGAATATCGCCGTACTGATATAGGTTATCCAGCCAACCATCGTATTCGGCCGTTGCCAAAAGAGGACGACCACCACCATGACCGTGATGATCCAGAAGCAGGCCATAGTGCTCAAGGCATCTGCCAGGATATCGGCTATCAGATCGTTGAGTCTGCTTATCATAATACCCATCCTCCCAATTATAACTGCTTGACTGTGTCGACTAAATTCCATGGTTGCCGGTTCCCGCCGCCAGGCCGCCCATCCCTGCGCCGATGATAATGATCGACTTTCCCATCGCCCATAACCTTCTCTGCGGTCTCCGGCTAATCATGAATCATTAAGATTATCATAGTTAAATTACTACCTTTAAACCATATTTCCTTGTAGACAACGAAAAGTATGTACATGCTGAACGACATGCGGATGGATTCTCGGGATGTAGGCCAACCAGGATGATGCACCTCTAGGGGCTCGACGAGGCGATGCCGGTCAGGATCGCTCCCACCCCGAAATCGATATACGCCCGAAAAGCGTCTCGCCGCTCGAAAAGGCTGATTATATCAGGCGTGATGGCTATATAGCGGTAGAATCGGGCGGTATGGTCGAGTGAGACTGTGACTTAACCCAAATCTTTGCCGATGTTGGAACCATAAATTTGCCAGAGCAATATAAAGACCCCCTTGATTTTACTGGATTTCTGAAGGGGTCTTTTTTATTTGTTTTTCCGTTTTGGAACCATATTTTTGCCGATAGTTCTAAATGGAAGCATAATGCTGCCGTGATACAATTTATCCGCGATGACTGTTTTGCAACCAGGTTAAACCAGGGTAGCCACCATAGCAACCGAAGAATCTGAAGAAGCAAAAAAATAGCGCCTTCAGAAACCGGGAGTCATTCCGGGGGTACATCCAGGATGCCGTCGGTCCCGGGGCGGGGTTCGTGGTGGGCTGGTCGGCCTGGCTTACCAGCATTATCGCCAAGCGCAGTCAGGGAAGCCGGGGTGAAACAGCCGGAAACCTTCTTCGGGTCTGCGAGGATGCCCTGGTGGGAAAAATTATTTAGCCTCAAATTAAAACAGAAATAATTCAGGCGACAAAATAATTCAGGCGGCGGCGTGTTGACCCATGAATGTTTAACTGTTAACATATAATGTTAATAGCGGGAACGTTTTCTGGCAAGTATTATAAAATGTCCGATCAAGTATTATAAAATGTCCGATAATGAAGTGTCCCCGGTAAAATAGACACGGGATAATTAAGAAAATTAGGTGTTTTACAGGATAATCAGTCAGGGATATACTAGATAGTAGATTGTTTGCCGCATGATCTCAAAAAGATCCAAATGAGAAAGCAAAGAAAAAGCAGATACAATATGCGCTCCTTGGGAGAGGAACAGATGAACTGGAGAATAGGCCCGGTGGTTTGTTCATTGTTAGCCCGTATGCGCCAACTTCTTGGCGCTAATGAGTATGTATTTAGGGCCAGGAGAGGCTCGAGAAAGCTCTGGACCGGGCA
>JBEKCL010000229.1:0-5189 GCA_050014895.1 Dehalococcoidia bacterium | reverse complement strand
CTTATGGCCCCGGCATACGGAAAAGATTTAACGAAGAGTATCGGGAGCTGAAAAATAAAGCTGGAGTGATCACGACTCTCTAGATCCCACTCCTGCTACGTGGTTTACTGAATATTTACTTTTTTATTTACAAATTGATGATTCAAAATAAATATAGGTTAGTATTTGTATTGGGTTTTTGCCTATGGTTACCATTAGTTTTTTTATTCTCAAATACTAGAGATACTAATTTATATCTTATTATCTTATTTATCCCTCTTTTATTATTGACAATTATCTCAACAAAGATAAGAATTTTATTTATAGTCTCGGTATCTATTGCTTTGCTTGCTTTTGCTTTGATTCAAAATTACCAATCTAATATCACAAAACGCTGGGAGTATCCTCTAATTAACATCATTTATCAACGTATTTTAGTGAGCGACATCAATATTAATTATTTTGCTAGTATGGGCATGCCTATCGATAATGGGATCTTAAAAATGAAAGGTAGCTGGGCTGGAAATCGACAGGACTCATTAAATCATCTAGTAATTCCAGTGAAGATACTTGCGGAGCACGAAAATTATATTTATATAAGGCAGGATTTTAAAGAATGGTTGGATCATAAAGGGATGAAAACATATATATCATTTCTTATGCAAGACCCAGTAAAAAACACTATCCTAGTAATAAATAGTTTACCCAATAATTTTGATAATGAGATTATCAGGAACTATGGGCCAGGTGGCGCTTTTAATGGAGGAAATGGCAAGCAACTTGGTCACTTTAGCCAAGGTCTAGATAATATATTCTTTTTTAAAATACTTCATCCATGGTGGTGGCTTTTCTTATTAATATTAGTTCCCATCATTATGTTGCAATTAATGAATCCAAAGGATAAGCTGATAGCTGCAATTGCACTGATTACAGTTGTTGCTTGTTACTCGCAAGCTTTCATAGCCTATTATGGTGATGCAATGGAAATAGAACGGCATTCTCTGATGGCAAATTACTTGTTTAGAATTTGTGTGCTCTTCACATTACTATTAGTATATTATTTCACAAAGTATCTATTACAGGCTCGATACCATGTTTCAGAAGGAAGAATGCAGGACTCAAAAACGTAGATTATAAAGTAGCTTTAAAATGGGCGAGCTTCGCGCTTTAAGTAGAATAACTTAGAGAGCAAGTTTAAATTGCCCGATGTCATTGTCGAAGCCACGGCTTTACTGTATTCGGGAGTTTTAGTTACGTGTAATGTTGAGGACTTCAGCCTCTACATGATCAGAGTTAGCATATTTGGAATCTATTGGAACGGCTTCTTCAAGAATAAGTTGAAAATGTTTCTTCCACACTGGTAAAAGATAAAGCCATGCTTGGGGGTGGTAGTCATGAACATTTTAGTAACGGGTGGAGCAGGATTCATCGGCAGTGCCTTTATGCGCCTGGCAGTGCAGCGTGGATACGTGGTGACAGTTCTGGACAAGCTCACCTACGCCGGCGACTTGGCCCGCTTGGCGGCGTGCCGTGACCGGACCAGGTTCTACCGGGGCGATATCTGCAACAGGGAACTGGTCTCCAACATCCTGGAGAAGGAGCAGATTACCGCCATCGTCCACTTTGCGGCGGAGTCCCACGTCGACCGCAGCATCCTGGACGCCTCCCCGTTCATCGAGACCAACGTCAGAGGGACGCAGGTGCTGCTCGATCTGGCCAGAGAGTTCCAGATCGAAAAGTTCGTGCATATGTCCACCGACGAGGTCTACGGCCAACTCGGGGAGGACGGCATGTTCACTGAGGATACGCCGTTCAACCCCAGTTCACCCTACTCCGCCTCCAAGGCGGCGGCGGACATGCTGACCCGGGCCTACCACCGCACCTACGGCCTGCCGGTCTGCATCGTCAGGGCATGCAACAATTACGGCCCCTGGCAGTACCCGGAGAAGTTAATTCCAGTGGTTATCTGCAAGGCCCTGCAGGACCAGAAAGTCCCGGTTTACGCCCAGGGCCTGAATGTGCGAGAATGGCTGTATGTGGACGACTGCTGCGAGGGGATCTTTGCCGTTCTGGAAAAGGGCCGGCCGGGAGAGGCCTACAACATCGGCAGCGGCCAAGAGCAGCGGAATATTGACGTGGTAAAGGCGATCCTGGACATCATGGGCAAGAGCCACGACCTGATCGAGTTTGTCAAGGATAGGCCGGGTCACGACTTCCGCTACCGGCTTGATGAATCTAAATCTTTGTCGGAGCTAGGGTTTAATGCTGCGACTAGCTTCACTAAAGGCCTGGAGCAGACAGTACGATGGAACCTGGACAACCGGGACTGGCTTTTCGAAAAGCTGCAGTACCTGGCAGACCTCTGGCGGAACGTCTATATCAAAAAGTGATCATTTAATATATAATGGCAAATATTCCATATTTAACGTACGAATAACAAATGTAGCAGTTTCTGAAAAGGAAATCGCTTTTTATTGGAAATTAGTGAACATTCGACAATTCGGCAGGATTAACACTTTTTTTGTGGAATCCTGTTAGTCGTAAAATAAATTAGGTGTCAATAGGTGGCAGGTGACTTTGAGAGTGTGGGAGCAAATAAAGGAGATCTACCTCTATCGGGAGATGCTCCGCAATCTGGTGTCAAAAGAGATTCGTGCCCGCTATAAGGCCTCTGTTCTAGGTTTTTTGTGGACGTTTGTAAATCCCCTGTTGACCCTTGTGGTCTACAGTTTTGTTTTTTCTGTGGTGATGAAGTCTGGTATACAACATTTCAGCATGTTTCTTTTTGTAGCCCTGCTCCCCTGGAACTATCTGTCGATGTCAATTATTCAAGGCACCACAAGCCTGGTGCAGAATGTCAGCCTGGTGAAAAAGATCTATTTCCCACGCGCTATTCTGCCTTTATCACTGGTTCTGGCAAATATGATCAACTACCTCCTGGGGCTGATCATCCTGATCCCGGCACTGGCGATCTTCCATGTCAGGTTTACCGTTGCACTGGTCGCCTTCCCGGTGGTGCTTATCGTCGAAACGCTCCTGGTCACTTCCCTGACGCTCATTGTTGCCGTCGGCAACGTGTACTTCCGGGACCTGGAGCACATCATCGGGATCTTCGTAATGCTGTGGTTCTTCATGACGCCGATAGTCTATTCGATAGACACCCTTTCCGCTAACTTGCGCAATATATTTAATTTTAACCCCGCTGTACCGATCATCGAGGCTTACCGTGCGATCTTCTTCTATGGTAAATGGCCGGACTGGGTGACACTGGGCTGGCTCGCCCTTGGGCTCGTCTTGTTGCTGATGGTCTGCTGGTTTGCTTTCATGCGCCTGCAGCGCGATGTCGCCGAGGAAATTTAACAGCCGTATCGGTTTGGAGGCCGAATAATTGTGCAAGGTGTTGAAGTAATAGATTTATCTAAAAAATTTCGTATCTATCATGACAAGTCCAACTACCTGAAAGAGCGAGCTATCTTTTGGAATAGAAACAAGGCTGATGACTTCTGGGCTTTGCGAGGCATCAACTTATCCATTGCGAGGGGCACGACCGTGGGCCTGATTGGCCGTAATGGCTCCGGCAAGAGCACGCTGTTGAAAATCATCAGCCGGATCCTCTACCCAACGTCTGGACAGGTTAAGGTTAACGGCCGCGTCTCCACATTGCTGGAATTGGGTGCCGGTTTCCACAACGATTATACGGGGCGGGAGAACATCTTCCTAAATGCCTCTATTCTAGGTTTCAGCCGTAAAGATATTAAGGAACAACTGGATGATATTATCGCCTTTGCAGAACTGGGGGATTTTATCGACAATCCGGTGCGAAACTATTCATCCGGAATGTTCATGCGTCTGGGCTTTGCTGTAGCAGTGCACGTGCGACCGGATATATTGCTCGTAGATGAGGTGCTGGCCGTGGGAGACCTGGCTTTTCAGGACAAATGCACGCAGAAAATCAGGGAGATGCAGCAAGGCGGGGTAACCATTATTTTTGTAACCCATGCCCCTAAGCAGGTGAAAAAGCTGTGCGATTATGCTGTTTGGCTCGACAGTGGAGAGGTGCGGATGCAGGGGCCCGCACCTGGCGTTGCCAATTCCTATGCAGCTTTTATGAATCAAGAGCAATCATGACTTGGGGCTTGGATGCTGGCGGATCGTGAAACGTTGGGAGACTTGAGATGACAGGGCGCATTAAAGGAGAGGGCTCAATCAAGGGTGTCGTGTGCTTTGCGGCTGTGGATTGGCAATTCCTCAAGCAAAGACCGCATCACCTCATGACTGCTTTAGCTGGCCTTGGCATGAAAGTGCTCTTTATCGAAAACACAGGAGTCAGGTCACCGCACTTTGGAGATATCGATCGGATTGGAAAGAGGTTGAAGAATGCTTTTCGATATAAATTGCAAAATCAGACAAATGCAGAAGCATCAGATCTAGAAGTTTTTGCACCGCTGGTCGCTCCCTGGCCGTTTAATAAAGCGGTAATACAGTATAACAAGGGGGTTCTGCACCGGCGAATCAACTGTTTTCTCAAGCGGCACCATCTCAACTCCGAGGATGTCGTCCTCTGGACATATCTGGCAACTCCTGTAGTCATGGAAATAGCAAAAGCAATGTCTTGGCGTTGCATGGTGTACGATGTGGTGATCGATCCCAAGGAGATAGAACGACGCCTGGAGTCTTTTGAGCTAGAACTGTTGCAACTAGCAGACTGTGTATTTTTTGCCTCATCTACGCTAAAGGAGCAATATCGTAAAAGGACTCGTAATCCAGTCCTATTCCGCGACGGTTTTAACATCGAACTCAGAGAAAAAGTAACTCAAATACCAGGTGACTTATCTGAGCTGCCAAAACCACGTCTGCTTTATATCGGAGGAATTAACCGCAAAGTATGGACTGAGGTTTTGGAGGATCTATCAAAATCACTTCCAGAGGCATCAATAATAATGCTGGGGCCGATATTTTCCCGGGAAGCTACTTTACCGGTTGCAAAGAATATCTATCATCTGCCGCCTTGCCGGAACTATCAAGATCTTGCGGGGTACCTCTGTTCTGTCGATGTTGCGCTGGTACCCTACAGGCCTGACAAATACTCTGGAGCGATGCATCCTGCCAAACTTAACGAATATATGGTCTTTGGACTACCTATAGTAGCTACGGATACATCCGAATTAAAACGAATTGCTGCTGAATGGCCAGAAAAAACCTTTTATTTT
>JBEKCL010000228.1:0-9592 GCA_050014895.1 Dehalococcoidia bacterium | reverse complement strand
TATATCCAGCCGACGGCACAGGGGACCAACTGCCATATCGAGTTTAACCTCATGTTAGACCCCAAGAACACAGACCTGGCGGAAAAGGTCAGCCAAATAGATAGTGAGGGCTGTGAAGCGCTGGCACGTATGGGCGCTTTCTTCTCCCGGCCATATGGGCCATGGGCGAAGTTTGCCTTCGGGTATGATACTCAAACAGTCGTAGCCCTGCGCAAGGTTAAGGCGGTTTTTGATCCTAACGGCGTCATGAACCCCGGCAAATTGTGCTTCTAGAACTGATGGGAAATTATGGGTAAGGAGATATAAATGGCTCTGAAAGATTTCGAAAAAGATATGATGCGGGATACCCGTTGCGGTTACTGCAAGGTAATTCCTCATGTTATGATGACCGACACCCGTTTCATTAATGTTTGTCCGAGCATTGCTAAATTCAACTTTCACGGCTTCTCCGCTGGCGGCCGTATGGTGGCCGGGCTTTCACTCCTGCGAGACAGGATCGAATATACTGACGGTTTCCTGGACATGATATATAAGTGCCAGATGGACGGCGCCTGCGATGTATCGTGCAAAATCGACCGCGACCTGGAGCCGCTGCAAGTTATGCAGGAGCTCAGGATAAAGTGCGTTGAGGACGGCCAGTTGATCGCCGGACACATGCCGGTGCTGGAAGGATTACGCAAAGAAGACAATATGCTGCAGCGCAAAAAGGCCGATCGCGGCAAGTGGGCCGACGGAATGGGCATTAAAGAGCTCACCAAGAGCAAAGGCGAAGTCCTCTTCCATGCCGGATGCCGGTACTCTTTTGATGAAGAGCTGTGGCCGGTAGTAAAAGGCTGTATGAAAATACTTAAAGAAGCCGGAGTGGACGCAGGCATAATGGGCAAAGACGAGGCCTGCTGCGGCGGCCGTGCTTACGAGATGGGCTATGAAGCAGAGCTGGTCAAATATGCTGATCATAATATCCAGGCCTGGAAAACGGCAGGGGTCAAGACCGTAGTCACAAACTGCTCATGCTGCTACCAGACATTCAAGGTACTTTACGACAAGATTGGCAAGAAGCCGGACGTTGAGATTTATCATTTCACCGAGTATCTCGATAAATTGATCAAAGAAGGTAAGCTTAAGCTTAAAAAGAAAGTGCCGATAAAAGTCACTTATCACGACCCCTGCCACCTGGGGAGGCTATCGGAGCCATGGATACATTGGAGCGGCAAAGAAGTGAAAGTAGCCGGGCAGATGGTTGTGCATGAGCCACCTAAGAAATACAGGAGGGGTGGTGAAGGTGTATACGATATCCCGCGCGATATACTCAAAGCAATACCCGGCCTGGAACTGGTGGAGATGTACCGTATCAGGGAGTATGCCTGGTGTTGCGGTTCCGGCGGCGGAGTTAAAGAAGCTTACCCCGAATTCGCGCTCTGGACTGCCTCCGAGAGGATAAAAGAGGCAAAAGATGTGAAAGCTGAAGCATTGGTCAGTGCCTGCGGCTGGTGCAAGCGCAACTTCACGGATGCGGTAAAGGAAACCGGCAACAAGATAGAAGTCCTCGACATTGTCGATCTTGTTCAAAAGGCATTATAGGAAAGAGGTCAATAAAATGAGTTTATCAAGAGAAGCTTACCGGGCTCTGGAAGATGTAGTTGGATCGGAAAATGTTTCTGAAGAGCCGGCAATATTGGATGGTTACTGCTTTGTCTGGGCCAACGAAGCAATGTTCGAAAGCAGGTTTGCTGCCCGCCCGCTTGCCGTGGTAATGCCCGGCAGCACCGAAGAAGTGCAGGGTATTGTGAAAGTATGTAACCGGTTTAACATCCAGTTCAGGGCGCATTCCTCTGGCTGGAGTTGCCCTGCTATCTCCGCTAATGAGAGCTTCCTGCCTATTGATATGCGCCGCATGGACCGGATAGTGGAAATAAACGCCAGCAACAAGTACGCCGTGGTCGAATCCTATGTTTCCATGCAGAAACTATTTTTGGAAACAATGAAAGTGGGGTTACGACCGCATACGATTGGTTGTGGGCCCAGCGGCGGCATACTGGCCAGCGCCACATCCAACTTTGGCTGCGGAAACACCAGTGCAAGCAGCGATTTTGGAGGGCGTGTCCCCCTGGGGGTGGAATGGGTGTTGCCGGACGGTGAAATCCTGCGACTTGGTACTCTGGGGACCGGTGCAGGCTGGTTCAGCGGCGACGGCCCTGGCCCGAGCCTACGGGGAGTCATGCGCGGCTACGGCGGCGCTACAGGCGGCATCGGTGTTATAACAAGGGCGGCGGTTAAACTTACCCCCTGGTACGGCCCGTCCGCATTGAAGGTAACAGGTAAAACAAATATGTATTCTACGGAAATACCTGAAAATTTCCAGATAAATATAACCGCATTTCCAGGCCGCGATCAACTGACCGATTTCTTCATTCACATAGTCGAAGAGGCCATTGCTTTTTCAATACACAGGAGCCCGGCCACCAGCCTGGGCCTCCTCATGACCGGATCGGGCGACGACTTTTATCAAATGGTCAGCTCAACTCCGCCAGAGATGGCAGCAGCCATGAAATTCATCACTGTAATGTTGATGGATGCAGCATCTCCACGCGAAATGCAATACAGGCAAAAGCTGCTGCAAAAAATCCGGGAAAAGACTGAGAGTGTGGATGTGCCCTTTGACCCGAGCATGCTGGGACCCGTTTTCCGCAACCTCATAACAGGCCAGGGCCAGCAGCGCGTCTTCAATCTTACTACCGGGTTCCTTACTGCAGCAGTTAACGAAGAGAGCTGGGACTCCGTGAAGATACTTGCTCAACGCACTGCCGAGGAACTCTATGCTAAATATGAAGCTGAAGGCAAAATCGCAATGACAGGCGAAAGTCCATGGTTTGCTCCTCTCGGGGACAGCTTCGCCCATACCGAAAGCGTTGTAAGCTACGACCAGTTCGACCCTAATTCAATCAAAGCCGTACGGGAAATACTGGCGGAGGCGGACATCCTGCTGCCGAAATGGCACCAGGCGGTTGGGGGCGCCGAGGGTTGTTTAAGCTTTGATGAAGCAAGCGAAAAAGCCGCTGCTCCGTATTGCCTGGATTTCCTGGGTTATGAGAAAAAAATCAAGAAGTCATTCGATCCGAACCTGGTCTCAGAGTCATCTTTCTATGTAAAACCTTAATTTGATAATGACCGTAGACCATTAACGAAATTGGGGACTGAAATATTAATATCGCATTTTAATTACGTATTGAGACAATGGGCAAAAGGAGGCTTTCAAATGAATTGCAATAAGTTGTTCTTTTATACAGTATCACTGATCATTATTCTATGCATATTAACCATTTCGGCTTGCAGTCCTGCGGTAAATACGCCGGCCCCTCAAAAAACATTAAAACTGGGTTGTATTATGCCGTTCAGCGGCCCTGCGGCTACGTACGGTGAGCGCGGAAGGCAGGTGACAGATGTATATATTGAACTTCTTAACGAAGACGGCGGTATAAAAATCGGCGATGATGTCTATAAAGTGGCACTTGATTGGGGTGACGATCAGTTCACCCCGGCTGGGGCAGCGGCGGCAGCCCGCAAGCTTATTTATGAAGATGGTGTTATTGCCATCCTGGGCTATATTGGCCCGGGGTTCTCGGCGCTCAGTCCGGTCACTAATGCAGAGAAGGTAATCCTTAGCTCCAAGACGGGAGGGGTCATATACAGCCCGCAAAAGGACCCGTACGTTATTTTCGGCAGTCCTGTAGGGGAAATTACCTTAAACCAGGCTATAGCTATAATGCAAGCTCATCCCGATCTACATGTGCTTGCATGGACAGGTACATCGGATGACCAGCGTATGGCAGAGACCGCTTTCAAGCCCGTCGATCAGCAACTTGAGAAGGAATATGGTATAAAAAGCGTACGTGTTTATTACCCGGTGGGGACTACCAACTTCACGCCATACCTGTCGAAAATGGCTGACCAGGGAACTCAGGCAATCTTTGTTGGAGGGACTATTCTTGAAGTTGCCCTCCTAGCCAAGCAAAGATGGCAAATGGGCTATAAATGGCCCATCGGCCAAACGTCTGACAACCTGCCAGACCTTCTTTTTGGCATTTGTGGTAAAGATGCTGCACAGGGCATCATCGGTAACCGTATGGGACCCTCTGGAGCTTAAGAAGGTGACAGTGGCACAAAAGTACCTGGATATGACACAGAGGATCTGCGACAGGTACCAGGTGAAATATAGTAAGCCTATGACAGAATGGGGGACGTTCTCAGCCATAATCACGCAACTGTCACAGTATTTTGAATGTGCGCAGCTTACGGGTACCACTGATCCGGACGTCATGATGAAAGCTTTCAGGGGAGGCACCTTTGAGACGTTCCTGGGCAAATACACATTCTCCGGTACCAAGACTTACGGTGCGCCCGTGGTCTGCGGTTCTCCCTGTGCCATGGGCGTCGTACAGGGTGATAAAGATGTTTATATGGGCGAATTCCCGCTTTTGGATGCCGATATGTGGTATGACTATTTCAACACAAAATAAATTATGGATTTTCGTCATCACGGATCTTGTTCAAAGAGCACTGTAAGGAGCAATTAAATGGCTTTAATAAGAGAAGCTTACCATGCGCTTGAGGATATCGTGGGTCCGGAAAACATCTCCGAAGAGTCCGCCATACTGGATGGCTATTGTTTTGTGAGGGGAAATGAGCTGCACTTTGATGATCGATACGCCGCCAGACCATTAGCTGTGGTTATGCCGGGAAGTACTGCGGAAGTACAGGCAATCGTTAAAATATGTAATAAATTCCGCATAAAGTATAAGGCACACAGTTCCGGATGGGACTTTGCTGCCATTTCCTCAAGAGAACCCTTTTTACCGCTTGACTTGCGCCGCATGGATAAAATAATTGAGATAGATACTAATAATAAGTATGCCGTGGTTGAGCCTTATGTTTCTGTACAAAAACTGTTCATCACAACGATGAAAGAAGGCCTCAGACCGCACACAGTTGGATGCGGCCCGAGTGCAGGTGTTTTGGCAAGTGCTACAGCCCATTTCGGATGTGGCCCTACCAGTATCAGCTCTGATTATGCCGGGCGGGTCCCCCTTGGCGTCGAATGGGTTCTGCCGGATGGAGAGATATTGAAACTGGGATCTCTAGGTACAGGAGCAGGATGGTTTTCCGGCGATGGTAGCGGCCCAAGCCTGAGAGGCATAATGAGAGGCATAACGGCCCACCCAGAATCATGGGAGAGGGAAAGCCCAATATTTATGGCTGCAATATACCTTCGTGTTTTGCCAATTATTTCGTAATTTTCCCTTCTCGCGATAAACTGACAGATTTTTTTCTTTTATTGGTCGAGGAAGCTATTGGACATAGCGCTCAGAGGAATTCAGCTTCAGTTGTTGCTATGGTAACTACCGAATCGAACGATGACTTCTGGAATGCAGTTAAAAATTCGCCTCCGGAAGCACGCGAGATGCTGCGTTTTTCAGCGACCGTATTACTGGATGCCGGTTCTCCCAGGGAAATGGAGTACAGGAAAAAATGCTTTGAAGCAATAATTGAAAAGGTTGAAGGACATATAATACCTCTGGACAGCAGGACGGAAAGCGCCGTGTTCTTTAATTCGCTTACCTGCCAGGGAACTCAGAGAATATTCAGAATATCGGGTTCTTTCCTTTCAGCAGTAGCTGTACAGGAGAGTTGGGATGCATGCGCTGAGGCGGGGAAAAGAACAACTGAAGATCTTTATGATAAATACGAGAAATCAGGATTGATCGGCGAATCCGGTGAATCACCATGGGCATCTGCATTTGTTGACTCGTGTGGACATATTGAGTGTGTGATTGTCTATGATCAATTAGATGAAAATTCAGTCAATGCCGTAAAAGAGATACTGGCACAGGCGGATGAAAAGTTGCCCGAGTGGCGCCTTGCTATGGGTTCGTTTGAAGGGGCATTAACGTTCGAGGAGAGAGCGCAAAAAGCTGCAGCAAAATATTGCATGGATTTCCTCACCTACGAGAAAAAGATTAAAAAAGCATTTGATCCCAATCTCGTATCCGAGTCATCTGCGTACGTATCTGTCAAGGAGTAATCCTGAGATCAATCGGAAATTGGCTGATGATAAAGAATTAACCCGTAGAAGAACTGGCGCAAGCTAGCTGCTTAGACTACGTGAATAATAAAGCTGAAAAAGGAGGTATGTGGTTATGTGCAGGTCAATTTCAATAATATCTGCCATTTTGATTGCATACACAGTCCTGGCAAGTGCTTGTACGACAATGGCAAATATTCCGGTCACGGGATCTCCTGCGGCCGTTTCTGTCCCTTCCTCTACTGCTCCCTCCGGTGAAAACAAAGCGGCGCTGTTCAGCACAGAAAAGATCCAGGTTCCCGTATGGCTGTCCCCCGGAGGTAAGGCGGACTATACGGTTGCCACATGGCTGACAAGGCCAAAGGACGGCAAGGATGTGGTCTTTATCACAGTTCCGGGGTCCACCTATGGGCATACATACTGGGATTTCCCGTACAAACCGGAGATATACTCGTTTGTTCAAACCATGGCTAAAGCAGGCTATTCCAGCCTTAATCTGGACCGCATGGGGAGCGGTGAAAGCTCAAAGCCTAACACAAATGTGACGCCTGATGTTCAAGCCTGTGTAATTCACCAACTGGTCGAGGGTCTTCGTTCGGGAAGTATAGGCGGCCAACCTTACCATAAAATTATCCTCGTTGGGCATTCGCTCGGATCGTGTATGATTATTCAGGAAGCGGAGACTTACAATGATGCAGACGGGCTGATTATCACCGGCGTGCTTCATTATCAGTCATTCCCGGGATGGCAGGCGGGGCTGAAGAATTTTAACGCAGCGATGCAGAATTCAGAGGGCTGCGATGATCCTATTTTCAAAGGCATTCCAACCCCATCGTATACATCGCGTCCCGGAATGCGCAGCGCAATTTTCTATAATCTTGAACAGGCGGACCCGGAGGTGCTAAAAATAGACGAGGAAACCAAGGTAACCACACCTGTGGCGGAAAACTCTGCATTCATAGCGCTTCAACATACAGATGTAATCCGGGTACCGGTACTTCTCGTCATGGGGGAACTGGATCGCCTCTACGCGGCGCCTTCCGAACAATTGACGTTGGATAAAGTAAAGGCCGGGGAGGAAAAATATTTTAAGACTTCGCCGGAACTGGATTTCTTTGTATTGCCGCTAGCCGGTCATGATATTAATTTACATTACAACGCTCCGCAGTGGTATGAAGCTGCAATAGCGTGGGTAGTTTCAAAAATGCAATAGCCAACGCGGAATAATAAAAGACGCAATTATATTCAGCTAAGAATACCGCGGCGGATGTGAATAACCAGGTGGTCCCTGCAGGTTGTTATTAGACTGTTATTCTACCCTGGCAACAATAAAAACAAATGCTCGAGAAGAAATTGCCTTTCTGTGTTTGTTGATCCAGCTCGTTCAACCACTTTTTACATTCATCTTGAGAGAGAATCTCGTGTTCAGTTGCTGCTTGTGCGATCCTCTGTGCCATTTGATGAAGGTAGGATCCACTTTCTGTATCCACATTTGTCCATGCTTGTATCCGGACCTGCCGGAAACCATTTTGTCGGAATAGCCGGCGAAGGTATCGTCCGGTCCACCCATCAGCATATCGGTAATCGCAGTTAAACTGAACGACTTTGCGTGTCACCACTCGATCTGGATGGTCTATGATCCAGGTATCACCATCTTGATCTACACTGATGAACCTGCCGCCAGGTTTCAGTACTCGTTTCACTCCTTCGAACACTCGCTGGAGCTTCTCAGCTGGAATATGTATTAGAACCGTCTGAGCAATGCAGATATTGATCGATGCGTCGGGTAAAGGAATATCTTCAGCACTTCCACAGAGCGCCCTTGCTATAGCAGATTGTTTCTTTTCCAGAATAAAACTTTCTGCTTCTTTAGCGAATAATGATTGAGGTTCCAATCCAATTACCCCATTAGCGGCACCTGTAGCTCTAGCTAATTCAGAAAGTAGCCGTCCTGTTCCACAGCCTATCTCAAGCACTGTTTCTCCAGGTTGTATATCACTTTGTTCAATGATAAAAGAACGTAAAGCTATTTGGTCTGGAGCTGCTGCCCGCTGATTAAGAACATTGATCCAATAGCGGGCCTCTTCTGCATCCCAACTATCGGAATGGCGGAACGCATCAAATGCGCCAATGGGTGGAATGGAATTCTGCATAGTACTTACTCTATTTAATGTATTTTATAAATAATTTTGACTGCATTCGTTAGCAATTTGCCTCATAGCAGGTCAAATTTAGACTCAGACTCCATAAAGAATTATGCTGGCCACATTATAATCCTTTCTCTATGCTTCAATAATTTCCCAATCGTACTTCAGGCATATAAACGGGTTTTTCTTAATAAGAAATGCACGCATGAAATGATAAACATACCGATATAATGGTGACTGCATACCGCCATTTCCAAATAAAGTTCAAATTAGGTCCGGCTCCAACTTAACCAATGATATAATTATTGAGGGCACATCAGATAGTGCTTTTATGTACCGGCAGCACTCGAAGAGGAAGATGTGAACGCGACTACTTACGACTCAATAGGCAACAACTATAATCAAAACCGGACTGCTGATCATCGCGTTCTAGCGGTCATCGAAGAGTTGCTTGAGCTGCCATCAGACTCAACAATTGCTGATGTCGGTGCAGGGACGGGAAACTACAGCAATGCCCTCGCGGACCTTGGCTACAAACTCGAAGCTGTCGAACCATCAGTTGAAATGCGCAGGCAAGCAATTCCCAACCCGCGAGTCCACTGGCTGTCCGGTTCAGCGGAAGCAATCCCACTTAAGAACAATTCAGTCGATGGGGTTATCATAATCCTGGCTCTTCACCATTTTAACGATATTCCACGTGCCGCAAGGGAAATGTATCGCATTTGCCCTAACGGGTCTATTGTGATATTTACTATGGACCCTCGAAAAAGCGAGCAATTCTGGTTTAATGAGTACTTTCCAGAAATTGCCCAGCATGTGCTTAAGGTGTTCCCGCCGATCGATGAAGTCACTGATATTATTTCTGGGACCGGTAAATGGCAAACACTAATCAAGAAGTTCCCTCTACCCCCGGATTTGGCCGATAAGAATATGTGTGCAGCGTGGGCAAAGCCGGAGATGTATTTTGATGCTCAAATAAGGAGGAACACATCAGGTTTTGCCCTGGCTGCTCCTGACGTCGTCGAACGCGGATTGAAACGGCTTCAACACGACTTAAAATCCGGACAGTGGGACAGTAAGTACGGTCATTTAAGACGCCGAAAGCACTTCGACGCAGGCTTCAGATTTCTCAAATTCACAGAGCCAAAGAAGCGGTAACCCTGGACCTATGATTTATATTATGGCTTCACAGGTATAAGTGCGAGCTTGCTTTTGAAAGACTTTCTTGTTGTCTATCATTAGGATAAACGTAGATGATATAATGTGGGGAATATTTTAGAGGAGGCTAAAATAAAGTGTCCATGAATAATGCTTACCTTAATTTTAAATACAAACCTCTCAAATTTTATTTAATTACCATACTGAT
>JBEKCL010000227.1:0-5340 GCA_050014895.1 Dehalococcoidia bacterium | reverse complement strand
ACCGAAACCGAACGTTCGCCTGCACAGCAACAGCCCGGACAAGCTGCTGGACTGTGTAGTTGATATGATCGCTTCCAGCCAGGGCTCACCGTTTCTGCTGAACTTCGATGAGAGGTCCATCGCCGGCATGCTGCGCGAGGCCAGGCTAGCGAAAGTGCAGAACCTGATCAACGCAGATAACGTTTTCGACTATGCGCCGGTGGGCTGTCTGGAAAATACCATGTGCGGCAACGACCGCTCCGGCACCGTCGATATCAACCTGAATTTACTCAAAGCCGTAGAGCACGCACTGACCGGCGGCTATGATTTGATCGCATGGACCGACCCGATGACCGGTAAACAGGAGCCCCTGAAGAAGTGGGGCGCCAACACTGGGGACGCAACCACATTTAAGACATGGGACGAGTTCTGGAATGCCTACATCAAGCAGACAAAGGCGATCGTCAAGAGGGCGGCCGACCTGTATGATTGGACCGACCGCATCAGGGCGAGATATTTTCCCACGCCTTACCTGTCCTGCATCGTTCGCGGGTGCATTGACAAGGCCACCGACGTAAACCGGGGCGGAGCGGAACTCAATTTCGTTACGCTGGAAGCCGTTACTTTTGCCAATACGGTAGACTCGCTGCTGTCTATAAAGACACTGGTTTTCGATAAGAAGGAATGCACGATGAAAGAGCTGGTCGAGGCGCTGAAGGACAACTGGAAGGGTCACGAAGTGCTGCAGGCCAAGGCTATCAATAAGACCCCCAAGTACGGCAGGGACGACGACCTGGCAGACGATATGGGCAGCAAAGTGATGGAACTGTGGACGGACGAGTCCTGGAAATACAAGACATCGGTCACGGGCAAGCAGTACCGGCCCGGTATGCTTTCATGGAATTACTGGGTCGGAGACGGTTACATTCTTCCGGCCAGCCCGGACGGGCGCACCAAGGGCAAGTTCCTGTCCAACGCCATTTGCCCCTGCGACGGCGCCGACATCAACGGCCCGACTGCTAACGTGAACTCGGTGGGCAAGGTGTTTGGCGGTAAGGACGCAGCCGGAGGCGGCGACTGGGAGGGTTACCTGAGCCTGCTTCCCAACGGCGCCAGCCACACCATGACCTTCAACCCGTCGCTGTTGCGGGACCCGGAACACAGGGCGAAATTCAAGGCTTTCCTGCGCAGCTATACAGAGAACGGGGGAAGCGCTTTGCAGATAAACATGATCGATGCCGATATCCTGCGTGACGCACAGAAGAACCCGGATGCCTACAAGCATTTGCTGGTAAGGGTCACGGGCTATAACGCCTATTTCACCGCCATCGGCCGCGAGCTGCAGAATGAGATCATAGCCCGCGAAAGCCACAGGATGTAAGAATACCCGAATGATAATAGAACAGCACCCCGCCCCGTCGCCGGATACAGAAGATGTAAGCCAGCACAGCCTGGGTAGCGACAGGGCGATTATCCTGCATACGCAGAGGCTGTCCACCGAGGACGGCCCCGGAATACGCACGACCGTATTCTTCAAGGGATGCCCCCTGCGCTGCGCCTGGTGCCACAATCCCGAGAGCATCTCGCCCAGGCCTCAGATCCACTGGATGGAAGTCCGCTGCATCGGTTGCGGTATTTGCCTCAAGACCTGCCCCAGGGGAGCCATCAAAAAGACCGATAAGGGCCTTGTGAGAGATCGAGCAATATGCCAGGCCTGCGGCAAATGCGCCGAAGAATGCCCGGCGGGCGCTCAAGAGATACTGGGAAAAGAAATTGGGCTGGAAGAGTTACTTGCAGACCTGCTTAAGGATACTGTCTACTACGAAAAGTCGGGGGGTGGAGTTACCCTCTCTGGCGGCGAGCCGCTGATGCAGCCCGATTTTGCAGCCAACCTGCTTCGCAGGCTCAAGGAAAAGGGCATCAGCACGGCCGTAGACACGTGCGGCTTGTGTTCGACGGCCTCGCTGGAAAAGACGCTGCCTTATACGGATTTGATCTTGTTTGATCTCAAGGAAATAGACCCGCAACTGCATAAGGAGTTCACGGGGCAGGACAACCGGCGGATACTGGATAATTTACTGATTGTGAGGGATTATATAACCGCCCATCCCGGTAAAACAGGGCTATGGATACGTACGCCGTTAATACCTGGGGCTACGGCTAACAGGGAGACTATAGAGCGGATAGGACATTTTATCCACAGCAACCTGGACGGTGTAATGCAGCGCTGGGAACTGTGCGCATTCAACAACCTGTGCCGTGATAAGTATCGCCGCCTAGGGATGGAGTGGAAATACGCATCCACGCTGCTGATCCGCAAAGATGAGCTCGTGGAACTCGAACAAATCGCCCGGCAGTCCGGGCCAAACCCGGCTATAATATTCGCTACCGGCGCTACCAGGGTGGAAAACTTAGATAACTGAAGGAGGCCAGAGATGAAGGCAACAAGTAACGCACTAAAGACTTTTACCGAACAGGATATAGAAAGCTTCAAACCCGAGATGAAAATCGGTTTGCTGGCCACAATAAATGAAGAGGGGTTACCCCACCTGACCCTCATTTCCACAATACAGGCAAGCTCTCCTACCGAGCTTTTCTGGGGCCAGTTCTCAGAAGGAAAAAGCAAGATAAATATCCGCAAGAATCCCAAGGCCGGCTTCATGATTATGACCCTGGACAAGGACGTTTGGAGCGGCAAGGCCACTTTCACCCGCTCGGCTAAGATCGGAAAAGAATTCGACATCCTTAATGAAACTCCTATGTTCCGCTATAATGCTTATTTCGGCATCCATACCGTCTATTACATGGACCTGCTGGAGCAATCGGGCAAATCTCCATTGCCCATGGGGCAGGTAATACAGGCTGCGATAAAGACAATGGTTGCCAAAACGCTGGCCGGTAAGGGAAGCGGCAAGGAAGTACTCAACCTCTTTACACGCAAGCTGCTGGACAAGCTCGATAACCTTAAGTTCGTGGCATACGTGGATAGCGATGGGTACCCGGTGATCATACCGGTCATCCAGGCGCAGTCTGCCGGGACCGACCGCGTCATTTTTTCCTCATCCGTTTACAGCGAGGCCTTGAAAGCAATACCGAAAGATGCCACTGTGGCCCTGTTCTGTATGTCCTTCGAGATGCAGACGGTGCTGTTGCGCGGCGCCTATAAAGGGATACGCAGCATCGGCGGTTTTGAATGTGGAGAACTGGCGGTTGATTGGGTCTACAGCCCAATGCCGCCCAAGATGGAACAGATTTACCCGCTCAAGAAGCTGGAAAAGGTAACCTCTTTTTAAGTCCCAAGTTGGTGGACAGTCATATCTTGCCGTGACGCTTCATGAAGCCATTCACGAAGATCCGGGTGGAATCCATGCCTTCAATGAAGAAGCCATGGCGCTTATCCTGAAGCAATGTCAGCTCGGCGCCGGGTATCTTTTGTTCCAACAGCTCGCTGTTCTTGAAAGGTATGATATCGTCAGACGTGCCGGAAATAATCATGGTGGGCACTTTGATTTTTTCCAGCCTGTCCCAGGTATCGAATTTCGAAATGGCCTCGGCCTGCCTGGCAAAAGTAAAAATAGGAGTAGGGCACTCAATAGTGGCCTCGTGATAATCCTTCAATGCGTCCGGGTTCTCCTGTATAAATTCGTCAGAGCAAAAGAAGCGGAAGACCTCGCGCGACCGCTGCTCGGGAGTCATATTTTTCAGGAAGTCGAAGTCGAAGAGTATCTTTGCCCCCTCCGGCGTGGTAGGGATAGCATGGGGGCCTCCGCACATAGTGCAACCAAGGACCAGGTTTATCAACCTGTCCGCATGGTTCAGAGCAAACTCCTGGGCGATCATTCCGCCCATGGAAACACCGAACACGCTGGCCCTTCTGAGGGAAATGGCATCCATTACCTTGCATACGTCATCAGCCATTTGCGCAATCGTGACCGGAGCGTCCGGCTTATCGCTTCTCCCGGTGCCGCGGTTATCGATGAGTATCACCTTATACTGCAGTTTGGCAAATTCGTTGGGTAAATTGCCCCACATCTGCGAATACTGGCCGTAGCCCTGGATCATTACCAGGGGATCACCCTGTCCCCCTACCTCGTAAAATATTTTCACACCGCCGGCATCAGCGAATGGCATGTTTGCCTCCTTTCAGCAATAAGATCATTTAACGTATCTTAAGGATTATACAGTGTCTCCGTATAAAACAGAACTTATTTGGAAAACGGCCATGCGCAGTATATAATCGCTTTAGATAGCTTAACAGTTTGAGAGAGTGGAAGATGATGAAGATCAGCACATACAAATTTATACTTACAGCAGTAGTGTTTATGGTGATTTCGGCCCTGGTCACAGGCTGTGTGATTGTAACCGTCCCGAATACTCAAACGCAAGAGCCGCCGAATAGTGCAGTATCAACCGCTCCACAATTTACCTTTATGCCGATACAGGTATCCCCGATGCCTGTCGTTACAGGCAAAACTTTCACTATCACGATAAAAGTCAACAATGCCGGGACAGCAGCAGGAACTTATAAGGCAGACTTGTATATCGACGGCAGCATGGTCAATTCCCAGGCTATTACGGTCAATCCAGGACAGTCCGCTGACGCCGCTTTCCAGTCAACATTGCAGGTCCCCGGCCACCACATTATCGGCATCGGGCAACAGACTCTGGATGTCACGGTAGCAGACAGCCGAATCCCCGTAACGGTCAAACTCGATAACGGGCAGATGGACGGCTGCGATCCCGTGGCGGAAAGCGTTTCGTACCAGTCAGAAGTGACGGTGCAGGACAACGGAAATATGATAAAGCTAACTGCACCGCAAGGCGGCCTAACAATAACAGGCATAAAAATCACCGGTTACATAAAGGACAGCACCTATGACTTCAATAACGACCCGGTCATAGGCGGGCCGGGGCAATGGGTATACGGCGCGGATATTGAAACGGCAGAGCCTATCAGGCAGGATTTTGCCGTCAATATCTACGGCGACCACAGGAACAATCTATATTCAGGAAGTTATAATAAGAGCTTGTTCACAACAACCCCAGGTACAGTTACTGTGCCGGTCCCAAATATCAACGTCTCCGGTGATTTTTATATAGAAGTACTTACTTACAATCTACCCAGACTCAACTCCAACAGCGTCTGGGACCGTGATTACCGGCACCGCTACGTGGTACACACATGGTATCACCAGCTCTGCATCGGTTATGAGAGCGCCATAGACGTCCAGTCCTGGATCTCAGAAGGTGGAAGTGTCGTGCCCGGCCATTATCTCACGTACAACTGGCTGATCCAGGCCGAAGGATATCAAACCGGGAATTAGAGCTACAGGTCCGCCACTTTTTTACATCACCTGCCAT
>JBEKCL010000226.1:0-5403 GCA_050014895.1 Dehalococcoidia bacterium | reverse complement strand
GGAAGGGTCGAAGGCTGAGCTAGTAAGAATGGTTTCCAAAGACTGCGTATCGAAATCTATCGGTATGAAGATAACGTTTTTCGGCAAGTGTCCATAATGTTTCTTGAGCCTATTCTTCTTGTTGTTTTGTACTGCAGGCAAATCAACTTCAAACACAATCACTCGCTCCATCCCAGGCAATCGATAAGGACGAGTGTCAAACCCTGCACCTAGTATCACCACTTGCCCAATCCCCTCCAAAAGGGCAGGCTGGATTACATCATCAATAAAGCGGGTTCGGCAGATCTGCGCTCCGTAAATCCCAGTTGCGGCTGCATCAGTTTGTCGGACTGTGAAATTTCGCATGCGAGCTGAACGCATGAGCAGCCGGATGGGTGCGCCAACAAGGTCTTTGACTATCGGATCACTGAACAGTAGCGTTTCCTCGGGCTCGTACTGTTCGATTAATCGGCATATAGCTGCACCAAGTGCCGTATTGCTAACACTTTGTTTTGCCATTTTGACTTCTATCGATTTATCAAACCCATGATACCAGTTTATGTAGCTCATATTACTACTGGAAGGTTAACATTTCAAATCTGACATGCCTATAAAAATCAGGCATTTTTATTCGTGGTTGAACATACTTGCTGATGTATATTTAATGCTGCTGAGATCAACAGAAGAGGAAAATAAAGAAAGGTAACAATATTACCTTATTGTGGGCAATACAAGATTTGAACCATTGATCCCCTGTGTGCAAATCAGATGCTCTAATCGCTACGCTAATCGCACGCTATGTTTTATTATTCAGCCTGCTTCAAAATTGATATTTGCTTGATGATTTCTTTAACGAAGTGCAAATAACGGCCGTTTCTTTTAAAATTGAGTTTGAACAAACAGGGTTGTTTGAAAAGGGGGTGGCCTTGAGAAGATCAGACAGGGAACTAACAGACAGAGCGGATATAGACGATGTAATAAACCGTGCACGCATTTGCCAACTGGCTCTTTGTAAGAACAGCGTTCCCTACGTGGTCCCGATGAATTATGGCTATGCAGACGGCTGCCTGTACTTCCACTCTGCAAAAGAGGGCAAGAAGATCGATATCCTGCGGTCAAACAATACGGTAAGCTTTGTTATCTACGTTGATGAACGGCTGGTTGCGTCGGACGTGGCATGCAAATGGAGCACTAAGTATAAGAGCGTTATGGGAGCAGGGAAAGCATTCCTGGTGGAAGGGCCGGGTGAAAAAGAAGCAGCCCTGGCTATTATTATGCGCCATTACTCAAAAAAGGAGTTTACCTTTGATCCGTTGCAGCTTAAAAAAGCCGCAATTATTAAAGTAATAATAGACTCCCTCAGCGGAAAACAATCGGTCTGAGGGCAACGGGATGTGCCGATAGGGAATTGCTCTCCAGACGGGAATCATTTGGCATGGCTGTCAAGCCATGGGTCCAGGTCGGCGAAGACCTTATCGCGCTCCTTTTCATTGAAAATCTCGTGGTAGAAGCCGTCGTACAGTTTGAGCGTCTTGTCTTTTGATCCCGCCTTGGCAAACAGGGTCTTGCTGCCTTCACGGCTGACCAGCTTATCGTCCGTCCCCTGCATGATCAGGAGAGGGAGAGTAATGGTGGACATCTGAGGCTCAATTTTGGCCATTGTTGAGAACATCTCAGACCCCAGCCGCGCTGTGATCTTGCCGCGGCAGACCAGCGGGTCTTTGTCATAGGCCTCTACTACCGCCTTGTCCCGGCATAGATAAGTGGAATCAAGGGCCTGTACACCCATCCTCGGCGCAATCGCCGAGAGCACCCTGGCAGCCATGATGGTGCCGCCCGAGACGCTATCTCCGGCCTTTAACAGGGGGGCGGAGACGATCAGCCCGGCCAGCTCCTGCTGGTGTTGCAGGGTATAGGCAGTTGCTATCAGGCCTCCCATACTGTGTCCCAGCAGGAAGATTTTCAGGTTCGGGTTATCCTTGCGGACCATATCATAGAATGTCTTTAAATCGTCGAGGTAAACCTGGAAACGGTCCACATAAATCCGCTGTCCCTCGGATTTGCCATGTCCCTGGTGGTCGAGCCCGTAAAGGACGTAACCCCTGGGTACGACGTGGTTGATCAGGTTATCATAGCGGGAGATATGTTCGCCCAGCCCGTGCGCCACCACTATCACCGCTTTGGGCTGTCCATCAGGCAGCCAGCACCTCCAGTAAAGAGTAAAGTTCCCCGTTCCTTTGAAGTTGCCCTCTTTCTGCTGCATATTTCCCTCCCAACTTGAAGAATGGTTATCTGATTAAGATTATACGCCATATTCATGCGCCTGCAATAGGGCCTGCAACAATAATTTATTTCTCATTTGAAGATAAAAGCCCTACAATTTAACGGGTATTTTTGATATGTTAAAAGCTGTTTTATTCGACCTGGACAACACGCTCATTTTCTACGATGAGATGAAATTCGCCGCGATGTTTTTCCCCGGTGTGGCCGCCCGGTTCGCCGACCTGATCCCGCAGGACAAGTTCGCCGAGCGGCTTATGTCCGCCACGCTGACGGCACATAAGAACGACGGCTCCATGACCAACCGGGAGCTTTTTGTCAGTGAGTTTATAAAGGGTACCGACCTGACCCCCGGACAGGTCTGGCAGCGTTTCGAGCAATACTACGATCACGATTTCGATAGTGTTAAGGAGATAGTGACTGCCCCGGATAACGCCCGCCAGGTGTTCCAGTCCATACAGGACCGTAATCTCAAGCTTGTGATTGCCACAAATCCTATACTGCCGCTCAATGCGCAACGCAAACGGCTTTCCTGGGCAGGGCTGGACGGCGTTTCCCTGGCCCTGGTGACGCATATCGAAAACATGTCTTACTGTAAGCCGCAGCTCGGCTATTACCGCCAGGTCTGCGATCTTATAGGCGAGAAGCCCGAAAACTGCCTGATGGTGGGGGACGATCCGGCCAACGACATGGTAGCTGCCAAAATAGGCATGAAGACCTACAAGACGGTAGACAGCCTCAGCCATTCGGAGAAGCCGCTGGAGTTCAGTAAACAGGTCATCGGCAACAATACCGCGGGTATTCCACCCGCCGACTTCGAAGGTACCCTGGCCTGCGTACCTGAGGCCGTGGACCGTCTATTGGCCTGGGGTTGATAAGGCTTGTAGGGATGTGCAATTGATGACTTGCAACCGCTGAATTTATGGGTGTTCGGTCTGTGAATCCCGGAACATTGCTAGTCGGTCAACCGAGACTATTAACTGCCTGGTGATATAAGTAAATCAACCTGCAATTAATCTCGATGCTGTCCTCCGGGGAAGCAAAAGACATACTCGCTCCGGAGGATTTTGCCAGCCTGTCATCGAAAGCTGCCTGTGGGAATGCATTTCTGAGTTCTGCAGCAGTAGCGCTCAAGTTCAGTTGAGAGGAGGAGGTCATCTGCTGACCCAGAAATGAATAATCAAGATCATGCTGGAAAATCTCTATGCCGGGTTCCATTGACGACCGTTCATAGAGCCGTATGAAACACATAGTTTGAGCGGTCACATCCTTGGTTTTCTCTTTGACCGCGCGCCAGACAGGAAGGCCGCCCATTAGTATCGTTCTGGGCAGACTAAACTTCATTCTGGTATTTGTAGACTCATTCTCTATATACGTTTGCATCATCCCCTGCAGAATCAAGAATACATCCTTGGTCTGCATGCTTCTCTCCACATTACTTTTGTCCCAGAATCTGACCTTTCCTTCCTCACGTTTCAAACTATGTGCCCTGAACCGTCCGGCGGAACGCTTATGAAGCTCAGAATCTTTACACATAAATGCCACAATGCCTAGAGCAGTCAGACTTTGAACGATCGCTTTTGCCGCTTCTGCGGTTTGGTACCGAGCAAGGATCCTCGGAACCTTTCCAGCTAGTTGAAGGCGTGTTCCATAGAGGTCCTTGTTGACTAAGGCTGCGACTTTCTCCACCAAACTTGCCTCAAGTATATCTGGCGGAGCTATCACAACATCTATGAAGTCTAATTCTGCCATCTCACGCTTCCTTTGTGCTACCCGCTCAGTATTACCTTACCACGTGCCTGAAGGATGGTAAAGCACGGCATTGAAGAGGGCAGTTTTTAAATAATTAGAAATGGATGACCAAGAACTGTGCCGGGGATACAACTACAAAATGCTTGACAGACGAAACGAAGCTTGCAATCAAGGATTGAGCGTGCTGGCACGCATTATTGCACGGATGATAGTCGATTGCTCAAGGAAGCCAACGCCAGAGCTGCATCAGTTTCCGGCACTTAAGTCGCTCGGATAATCCGCGGTTTTGGTTCCAGCCAAAACCCAACCCAAGGCTGTGACCCAAGTCTCGGCCTCAACTGTTTCCTTCTGCTTCACCGATTGTCGATTTAGCCCATCTAAAAGACCCTTGTAATATGATAGCTTTTCTTTTATCTCTGACTCAGTTTTCATTTTTTCCCTCCAATCATCAGATCCTAATGCCCGAGTGTAGCGTCTAGTCATTTTCAGTGTAGTACTTCATAAGATGAACTATAATGTCCATTATTTTTTATCCACCGGAGGTTGGTTATGGGGTACAAAAAATTGTTTATTGTACTAGCTATTATAGCTTTTTCCATTATTTTTGTTGCGAGGAGATTGAGAAGCATCTGAGGCACCTACAGAATATGGGCTGCCCAGGGTCGTGTGCGATGGATTGGGGGCTCGGCGGGTTCACAAACCACAAGCTTACCGGTGTAGGCAGTTCGTCAGGTTCATCACCCCACATACTAGTCATATCTGTTACCAGTGCTGAAGCACGAGAGATGCCCAAACAGGTAATGAATGGAGAGAGAACGCAGTAATCCACGTTAGCAATGGAGAGATTGCACACTTCTTGAGCGTTTCCCCGAAAGCCGGGCCAGCCGAGAATTCTGTGGGATGAACAGTCACTCACAGTATGAGCTGGCCTTTTCCGGCAGCTAATCAGTTGTTAGGCAGACAACTGGGACATGGTCGCCCGCCGTTGTGAGCCCAGTTCTGCAAGTATAGTATGCTGGCATTGTCTGAGACCACTGCAGAAATAGGGACTGTTGTGCGGCTGATATGGCCCCAATTTCGCAAATATATTGTGCCGGTATTTTCTGAGACTGCTGTAGAAGCTTGAGGAGCTTTGCAGCCGCATTGCCCCCAGTTCTGCAGATATATTGCGCTAGCATTATCCGAAGCCTCGGCAGAAACTGGACTAGCGTTGGCAGTAAAAGCTAGCACTATAAGGGTGATAGCTGCTGCCGAAATAGCATGGATCATCAATGATTTCATATTTCTCCCAGGACATTCATGACTGCCCATACATTTGTAAACGGTGTTTTGGACTGATAGTTGCAAAGAGATTCCAAGTTATCTGCGGCTCGCAGAATTTCTAACAAACAC
>JBEKCL010000225.1:0-5404 GCA_050014895.1 Dehalococcoidia bacterium | reverse complement strand
AAGGATCGCTGCCAGGTGTAGCGTGTTCGCCAAGTCCGATCTTATTCATTTGCAACAGAAAGGGACGCCAGTTGAGGCCATGCTGTACGCTCTCTGTGAGAGCATCACCCGAATGGTGGTTTCTCTTAAAAAGGGGGCGATACCCGGTCCGGTGTACTTTGTGGGAGGTGTGGCTGCCAATGCAGCGATGACCAAAGCCCTAGGTGAAATCATTTCCGTCAGGAACGGCCATCGTGTAGAAATAGATGTTCCCGCCAATTACCTTCATGTTGATGCCATCGGCTCAGCCCTGCTTTCAATAGGAAAAACATCAAAGTCGATTATGCTGCCGGAAACAGATATACGGCAGAACTACTTCGAATTGCCCGGGCTTCAATCTGTCCCGACACAAAATTCGAACTCTAAATTAATAATAGAAAAACCGTGCACCGGCTATCTGGGCGTCGACGTAGGCTCCACCAGTACCAAGGCCGTGATTATCAACCGGTCAGGCGAAGTACTGGCTAAACACTATCTGATGACCGCTGGGCGGCCGGTGGACGCAGTCAAAGAGGTTTTTAAAAACCTGCTGGAATGCGGCGCCGGCAAGGTCACGATCGCAGGCGTTGGTGTCACAGGTTCAGGCAGATATCTGGTAGGCAGTTTGATCGGAGCTGACCTGGTCAAGAACGAGATCACGGCGCAAACCAGGGCAGCTGCTGAAATAGACCCGGACGCAGATATCATTGAGATTGGCGGGTAGGATTCAAAGCTGGTCGTCAAGCTCAATGGCGTAGTAATTGATTACCAGATGAACAAAGCCTGCGCCGCAGGTACCGGCAGCTTCATCGACGAGTTGGCGGATATGATTGGGGTATCAGTAAAAAACGACGATTTCGCGAAGCTGGCCTTTAACGCCCCATATACGATCGATTTAGGCACGCGGTGTGCCGCCTTCATGGGGCAGGCAGTAGCCTCAGCCCAGCAAGAAGGCATACCCCTTGAAATCATCACTGCTAGCCTCTCGAACTCAATCGCTAAGAATTATCTTTCCAAGGTCGTCGGACACCGTAAACTCGGCCACAAAATTGTCCTTACCGGAGCAGTTTTTCACAACCGTGCCGTAGTAGCGGCTTTCCATGAACAGTTAAAAGGAAAAAACCTGCTGGTCCCCGAGCATAAAGAGACCAGCGGTGCTATAGGCGCCGCACTTTTGGCCATGGAATCCGTGTCCGGACGGGGTTCACACTTCAAAGGTTTCGCAGAAGTCGTCGACAGGCAGTGCACTCTCTCCACCTTCACCTGCAAATCCTGTGACAACAACTGCACTATTTCACGCATGACCGTTCCAAACGAAAAGCCTACTTTTTATGGCAGCAGGTGTGACCGCTATGACAGCACGCTCGGCCATGCCAAAATGGAAACTAGCTTCGACGAGCGGGAAAAGCTGCTCTTACAGGAATTGAAGCAAGGTCCTGGGGAAAAACCGAAAGTGGGCATACCCCGGGCATTGCTTTTCTATGACTATGCGCCACTGTTGATCGGTTTCCTCAACGCACTAGGTGTGGACGTCGAACTTTCAAGCAGAACGAATTCAAGTATCATTGAGCAAGCGGTTGAGCTTAGCTACTCGGATAGTTGTTTTCCCATCAAGCTATTGCACGGCCATGCAGCGTCTCTTAAGGCCTGTGATTATATTCTTTTTCCCTGCGCAATCAGGCTGGGACAAAAGGATGGAGATGAAAACCAGAGGTATGCATGCCCGCTTGTTCAGGCATCCCCATTTATTATCAGGCAGGTGCTCGGGCTGGGTGAACAGTTACTGATACCTATCATTGATTTTAGCCAGGGTACCGCAGAGGTTATCAGTAACCTGGCCGAGACAGCAACTAAAATGGGATTTAACAGAATCCAGGCCAGGAAGGCAGCCCTTGCCGGCATCAAAGCTCAAAACAAATTCGAAGCTGAGCGCGCAGAGTCGGGGATAAAGCTGCTCAGGCAAATACATGAAAATGGGCAAATAGGAGTTGTCCTTTTCACCAGGTCCTACATGGCACAGGACCCCGGCGCTAACCTTGGAATAGCTGAGAAGCTGGCACAACTTGGTGTGGTTCCTATCCCTCTTGACTACCTTCCTTTATCCGAGGTTGATCCGAAAAAATACTCCGATCGCCCTTACTGGCAATATGAAAGCAAACTCATCGCCGCTTCAGTATTGACGGAATCAGACCCTCAGCTTTACGGACTGGTATTAACCAATTTCGGCTGCGGACCTAACTCATTTATCCTCAGATTGGTGGAAGATATCATGGGCGGCAAACCCCTGGGACAACTTGAAATAGATGAACATGCGGCGGAGGCCGGCATCGTGACCCGTCTAGAAGCCTTCGTGGATACCATTAGAGGTTTTTCAACATCTGGTAGGCGACATGAAGTACCGGCGGCGTCTATTTACAGGGGTTCATCGCCGTCCCTCAGCATCGGCAAAATACTCTTAATACCCAGGATGGCGCCACAGGCCGAAGTCGTAGCTGCCGCAATGCAGGCATCGGGGGTAAAAGCCGTCGTTCTACCGGAATCTGACGAGCGCAGCCTGCTGTACGGCAACCAGTTAACGACCGGAACAGAGTGCCTTCCTTACAGAGTATGCCTTGGCGATTTCATTCGTTTCTATAGAGATAATGGGCATTCAAAGGACTACGAAGCCTTCATGGCAGGTTCATTCGGCCCATGCAGACTCGGTAAATATTCCGTGGAGCAGATGCGGGTATTAAGAGAGATGGGTATCGACCTGCCAATACGCACATCTGTATCCAACAATGCCTACCGCGACCTGAACATCGGCCCCGGTTTCGAGCGCCTGGCGTGGTCAGGCATCGTATTTATTGATTACCTCCAGAAACTTCTTTGGCGTTCCCGGCCTTACGAGAAGGAAGCAGGCTCCGCAGACAGGCTTTTTGAAGAATATAAGAGCAAAGCAGTCTCCGAAATACGAATAAATAAAACTTCAAACGGGTTAATGCGCCAGGCTGCCTCCGCATTCAGTGAAATTATTAACCGGGACATTCCGCGCAAGCCTTTGGTGGGCATTAACGGCGAGATTTTCCTTCGAGCGAACAGGTTCAGCAATAACGACCTGGTGAACGAATGTGAAGATGCAGGATTGGAAGTTGTTGTCTCTCCTCTCGGGGAGTGGTTCAAATATACTTCGTTCCGCAACCTGGAGGATTCCATCAAAGACAGGAAAATCAAAAAGTCCCTTATCAGCTATATCAAGAAGCTGGTGCAAGAACATGATGAACATAAAGTGGCATCGCAATGTGATGAAATCATCAACGAGAAGGAGCTTTCCACAGCGGAGTTACTGGCACTATCGGGTAAGTACCTGTCATCCAGGTGCGGCAGCGAAGCTGTGCTCAGCATCGGCAGCGGCATCGACTGGATGGAGAATCCCAGGTTTGCCGGCGTTATATCCGTGATGCCGCACGGTTGCATGCCCGGCGGGATCGTAGCTGCCATGTCGGACAAATTTACTGCTATGTATCATAAACCGTGGGTCAATCTAACCTATGACGGCTTCATGGAAACCAATAACCTGGCGAAGATAAACAACTTCGCAGAGATATTAAGGTACAGCAGCAACAAATAAGCTTGAAGTCCGGAGTGAGGCCGCTGCGGCTATGGCTTCAGGGCATTGATTATATCCGGGTTGAGGCCTTCAAATTGGGAAAGCCATTCCAACCTATCCTTTTTCAGTTTCCTGCTATAAGATTGTATTCTGTCCGGAGTGTAGTAATTGCCCAGGTCGAACCTTGACATGTCCAGTCCGGGGATATCGGTGGGCACTTCATATCCCCAAAAGTCATCCCTTTTCCAGGTGATCTGGTCCCTGGCGATCATTTCGATTATCTTCACTGAGTCTGCAACGGTGATTTTTTGCCCGTTGGATGCACCCCCGACTTTGCCGGTATTTAAAAGAAAGCACCGCATATTAGGATTTTTCCTTAATATATCGAGGAATATATTACCTTCGTCTTCTTCTGATCCTACGATAAATGGATTTGTACCAACGACCCTGCGTTGTTTACCTGCCTCTGTGGGATCGCCGGCAGAGGTCTCTACCGACTCTCCGAGCATGAAAGCAGCAGCTCCCCATTCATTTGAGAGACGCACGACCGGCGGGACTATTTCATTATGACGCGTAATAAATATCATATAGTCCACCCGCTCCAGATCGATATCGTTGTCGGAAAAGGCTATGTCGCTCCTTTTTACCATGGCACGGCCATTGGATGTGATAGTAGTATCAAAGAAATCAACCTTGCCCGTGATCTTGTCAACGTGTACATTTTCCAATATTGCCCTTGGACTTATAGCGGCAGCATATAACAGCGGTTGTAAACCGGGCTCAAGCGCATCAGTCTTCATATAAAAGGATTCCTCTGTACCGATTGCGCTGCCGTCTGACTTAAGTATAACCACATCGTCCTGCCGGATTATCACCCTTTCAGGCGGCCGCAGCCAATGGGAATGGCAGGCCAGCGATGTCTTGCCCGTACCGCTTAGGCCAAACAGTAATATACCCTTATCAACCAGTTTGCCGTTTCTTTTTACACGCACAATTTTACTGGCAGCGTGAAGCCCCAGGTTTCCTTCTTTCTTTGCCCAGTACATGACCTGGCGCAACATGGCTTTCTTGTTCTCTCCCTTATAATCACTGCCCATAATCAAAGTCCTTCCCGTCTCAGGAAAAACAAGGACTTTCTTTTCCGGCCACTCGGGGACTGTGATGGTAACGAAGTCCGGTTCGCCCGGTTCCGGAGGGAATAATGTATTGCCCCACATAAGCGGTATACGCGGATAGTCGGCGGTCACATATAATCGGCATTTCCTTTTATAGCCCTGATTCTGGCACATTACACGGTCGAGTTTTATGACTTCTTTGTCCCGCAAATAGTCCATAACATCGTGTACAATTTTTAGATACTCTTGTTCAGGTTCGCCCATGACCACTTCTGTGAATTTGGCGATCCTATTTCGTACTTTAGTTGTTACCGCCAGGTTGCCGAATTCCGAAAGAATACCCCCCTGCTCAAGCGCCCATTCCCTCAACTCTTCTTCAGTAGGGTTGTCAATTATTCTTTTCGGCCGGAATTCTGTAGAAAAAACATCCTGCATACCAATTCTCCCACTCATTTCATAAAGAATACATTATATTATCATTAGCCGGGCAAGGTTCGGAAATTATCGATTATACACCCGATTATTAATTTGCCTCTATTTTCATCGCATTTATTAACTTTTCGACATTCGAGCTAGAATAGTTATAACAAATATATCCAGTCTGTTTAGAACCAGGGGGCAGGTTGAAGAATAACTATGGGATTGCTGTCTTCGGCGGCGGCTGTTTCTGGTGCACCGAGGC
>JBEKCL010000224.1:0-5475 GCA_050014895.1 Dehalococcoidia bacterium | reverse complement strand
GAGGGTCTCTATTCGGAAGGAAGAAATAGGAAGTGTGAATAGTATCCCCTGCAAGGACGCATAATACGGATCACCATCCGTGAAGGGCTGACCACAGACGCAACAAAACTGTCAATCCGGGTTCCACTTCCGTAGCCTGCTGTTTTCCAACGCCTGAAGGAACTGGGCGATGTCCCGGTAAGCTCCACAGAAAGCCGGATCGCAAGACGGGAAGTCGGACTCCGCGACCCTCTCGAATTCATGCCAGGGATGATCATCTTCCGTATTGTGATCGCCTATGAAACAAGTCTCCAGATCTACCATCTCGGCGATAAACCATTCCTCATCTTCCAGGGAGTCGTGGATACGTGCCTCTATATCGACCAAAGGAATTCCGCCGGTGTTGGTGAACACGGTCTGACCATGCTGCTTCCAGTTGCTGGCATCGCGATACAGATACACTAACAAAACATTAGCCATATTGGCATACCTCCATACGATTGAATTCGTGCAGCCAAAGAGCTGCCTTGGCCTATCCTCAGTGATCTATCTTTGGAGATCATCCAGGGCGGTCTCTTGCGAATAACATAAGAAGGGAGAACAGAGCTCTCCTCATCGAATGTGCTAAGGCTACAGATAAATTAAATCTGTTGGGTTGAATTAATGCTATAATTTTCATATCAGTGAAAAAATGTTGATCTCTCTAATGGAGGAAACTTATGGAAAAACCATCTTCGCTTCCCTTTGGCCTTCGCTACGAAGAACATCCTGTTGCAAATGATTTTGTTAGTTCGATATATGACGAAGATGAAGATATATCTGTCGTTATTGATGAAAATGGTCAAAAAATACCTTCTGTAGAATATCGGGGGAATTTAGGGACAAAAACACTTACTAGGTTACAGAACGAAAGCACCGATGAGGACCCGGGTACGTCTAAATTGGGTGGAACACGGACTATTACGGCAGTACAAAGTGAATCGACAGACTTTGATGATGGTCAATATTCACTAGCTTTGAGTACGAAAACAACAACTTTCGTTCAAGCTGAACAGTCTGACGAAGATCCTGGCATTGATGTTGTATCAAGACCGCCACTTACTACTAGAACTGCTACTAAAGTCGCGAGGGAGGATACGGATCAAGATCGCTGAATGGAAGAATGACGAAGAATGATATTGATAGTCACTAATCGTCAAGATCAGACCGCCGATTTCCTGATTTTAGAGTTAAAGAGCAGGAGGTCTGATTATGTTCGTTTCAATACTGAGGATTTTCCTAGAAGAGTTTTAATTACTTGGAAAATAAGAGATGGTTTAGTTGATGGCTACCTTGATTTCTCTAACAGACAAATTCAGTTCAATGAGATCACAAGTATCTGGTATCGGAGGCCGGTATCCCCAATACCTGCATCAGAGATAACTGACAAGCAGGCGCAAGATTTTGTTGTCGAGGAAAGTCGTACTTCTTTAGATGGTTTATGGAGAACGTTAACGTGTTTTTGGATAAGTAACCCAGATAATATTAGAGCGGCGGAAAATAAACTGTATCAGTTGAAAATAGCTGCACAGGTGGGTTTTGATGTTTGGCTTACAGTAGTAACAAATGATGCAGTTTCAGCTTGCGATTTTTACCAAGAATGCAAGGGTGATGTAATATACAAGCCTTTGCAAAAAGGTAGGTTAGTAAGGGGAGCAGAGCAAAGTTTTATTTTTACTAATTTCATCGAGCCGGATGCTCTTGGCGATTTCAAGAATATTAAGTATGCATCATGCTTGCTTCAAAAGTACATACATAAAGGTGCTGAACTACGAGTAACGGTTTTTGGGGAAAGGGTATTTGCGGTATCTATTGAATCCCAAAAGACACCAGATGCGATTCATGACTGGCGCAGAGCACAGATCGATCTAGTTCACCGGGCTATTAAATTGCCTATTGACGTGGAAGAAAGGTGCAGGAACATTGTTAAGAAATTAGGGTTAGAATTTGGGGCGTTAGATTTGATCGTTACACCTGATAACGAATACGTTTTTGTTGAAATTAATCCAAATGGTCAATGGGCGTGGATACAACAATTGTGTCCCGAGATTCCCATGAGAGAAACCTTGGCAGATTTGTTAATTAATGGCCATTCATTCGGAGGGTGATTTCAAGATGAATGCTCGTAAATTTCTTGAAATTCTAGGAATTGATTTATTTCCGTATGCAATCGGATTGTCCAAATTCGAAGACGATGCGCCTCTTGAACAGGCGAAACTGGAAGATATTCAAAAGCAGGTTCAAGGTTTTGATCAAAATAAAATGGATGACGCATTAAATTACACCAAGGGACTATTTGACGAGGAATCTGCTCGGGGAGAAAAAATAGAAAGTAAAGCATTTAGCTTGATTAGCGTGACAGCTATTTCAGCAGCATTTATCACAGGTGTCTCCAGCCTGCTTCCTAAGGGATATCACACAATCGCGTCCTTAATAATTCTAGCTGTGCTCTATTTACTTATTGTTTTTTCTCTGACACTCACCATATTGCTTGCGTCCAAAGTCGTAGTTGTCGGCCCTTATAAATATTCAGCCCCTGATGTTGCTGATGTTATTAAGATGAATTCACAAGCACTTCTGGAAACTAGAAAAGAGCGATTGGCTATCTACTTATATTGTTGTTCCAAGAACAATCAATTGCATAATGTAAAAGCGTCATACCTTATGGGCGCACAATTATGGTTTAGAAATTCGATAATTGTTTTCCTCTTCCTTGCTCTTATATTAGTTCCGTTTGTTTTTAGCAACACAAACGATAACTCTCAACCATTAGTTACACCAACAGTTGTCACAATTGGCACTAATCAGAGCACGCAGGCCATTGTTCCCGCACAGACATTCAGTTCTCCATCGTTTATCACTCGACCCACCTCCGCAATATTGCCTACAGAAACACCAACAGCATTACTGGTTATTTCGACTCATTCCCCGTAGTTGTATAAAAATTACTCCATAGAAGAAGATAGTAGCAGGGGGAATCGGTGTGACTCGGCTCCTCCGGCTACTTGATATTATCTGGCGCAGTATGTGTTCAGGCGCTCATCAATGATGTTTGCCTGTTTGCAACACATGCGCAAGCGTGCATTAATGCACGCCTGGCTGTGGCTGTGCCGGATAGCTACCACGACACCGCCGATAAGGGCGATGAGGATGACGGCAGCGGCAGCAATGAACATGAACATGGTGCACCTCTCTCGAAAAAAGGTAGGGCGGATAGCCCTTGTGGAGGGTTGGCCGTAAAGCCAGCCTCCCTTCGAAAGAGTAACTCCCTATTGTTGCTCTCCCGAAGGGAGGCGAGGAACACCAGTGGGTCTCGACAAGCTCGACCCGGCGGTTCCTCACCCGAGGTGAGAGAGGTGCAGAGCACATTCACGATCATTTTGGACAGAGCTTGATAAAAAACACCGATCCCCCCTGCAGGTCATCCCGCCGGGGGTCGGACCCGGTGGCCTTGCGGCCAGGCTCCTCCTGGATGCGTAGTTGCAGCAGCCAGGGTGCGCAGGATGAGGTGTCCCTGCTTTTCAGCAGGGACAGGCGTGTTGTGTGTGAACACGCCCTGGGTGCAGGCGGATAGCCTGCTATTCAATTGTGGTAAGGCGGCAGATCAGTTTTACGCCGGCTCGCCTTCGAGCTGCTCGCCTTCGGCTTCCGCCTCGGTAACGAACGGTTCGATGCTGGAAGCGGAGATGACGTAATTCTGGTGCTTGACACCATCATTACCTTCCCACTCTTCCAGGCTCAGGCGGCCTTTGACCGTGAACTTGTCACCCTTGGCGAGATTCTGCAGCGCGGCAACCGGCCCGGCGGGTTCGGTAACATCGTCTTTGCTGAAGGCTTTGACGGTGAACCAGAGCGAGGGCAGGAATTCGCCAGACTGCTTGTCCTTGCCCTGCGAGAAGAAGGCGCGCAGCTTGCCCCAGGGTTTCCCGCTGGCGGCGTACTTCACATCGCCTTCCCCCGCAGCTTGCAGGGTGACGCTCACATAATTCTGACGCTTGGCCTTACCATTGCTGTTTTGAGTAGCCATTTTGGCATACCTCCGTATGAGATTTCCGCTTGCGCGGATTATTTGGAAACGGGCGAGTAGCCCGTAGTCCACAAAGGGAAAGGGGACCCTCGGCCTGTGTACTCGCCGAGGGTCCGGGTTGGGAAAACCAGCCGCTATGTGGAAGCGCAGACCTCTGCCAGGGGGCAGAAGCCGCACTCCCATTTGCCCTCGTCTTCTTCGGCGAGGACGGGCGGCAGATCAGGCGAGAGCAGCACTTTCAGGCTTTCCTTGAGGAAAGCCATGGTTGTCTCGCGGTTATAGGGAACCGAGCAGCGCATGGGCAGGGTGGGGGGCAGGTAGAGCACCTCGCCACCGCAGACCGGCGGTTCGCCGGTAGCACCCAGTACAGCCACCACCTGGCGGAGGTTCTTCTCGATCAGCAGGCCGTACAGGTTGATCTGCATGACATGGGAAGAACGTGCCTGGGCGGTTTCCACGGTCCGGTAGGCGGCGGATCTTGCAATCTCGCCGCAGTTCGGACACAGGAATTTGCTGCCTGATTTCTTCACAGCTGTATTGCAGCCGGAGCAGGTCCAGGTGGTTTTATCACGCGGAGGGTTCTCCGTTACCTTGTAATCGGTGACGAAAAGCCCCTCGGAGCGCAGCTCCACCAGGTCGGGCATGCCCGTCAGGGTGACGATCTTCCCCCGGAACTTGAAGGTCCAGGAGAGCCGGCACTCTTTCAGGCCGCCGGATCCACGGCTCAGGTAGTCGTGGACGGCAATGCCGCGCGTCATGCGGTAGAGGCCCTCCGGCTTCTCGTACCAGGTATGATCCTGTTCGAGCAGCTGCCGCCGTGGGCAGTGCAGCAGCTCGGTGACAGAAAAGCCGATCTCGGCGCCATGTTCGGCGGCCAACTGATTGGCCAGATCCGGGGGCCGGATGCCGGCCAGGATGGCCTGCACGATCGGGACGGTCAGGGGACAGCCCGTATTTTTGGCGCTTTTAGCGCAGGCGAGGCAATCGGCGAAGGTCACCGGGGAGCCGGTGACCTCGCACAGGAAACCGGCCAGGCCATGCGGTGAGGCCGGTTGGGTGGAAACCAGGTTAGCAGCAGGGGCGACGGTAGTCATGTCAACTCTCCTTATTGCTGCAAGTCACTCGGCGGAGCAGTGAAAGCTCCATCGGAAGACTCAACCCGGTTCCAGTTGATGGCCGGGGCGCTACCCATGAAATTCTGGGCGTGCGCGTAACCATGACGGGTAATACGCCGGCCACGCGGCGTCCGGGCGATCAGGCCCATGGGCAGCAGGGCCGGTTCGATGACGTGCTCGACCGTAGCCAGATCCAGCCCGGCGTTGGCCGCCAGCGAACGCGGCCCGACCGGGCCGCAATAAAACACAACGTGCTCCAGGGTGGCGGAGCGTTGGTGGGTGGAGTCGAGCATCAGCCGCAGCGTCTTTTTCAAG
>JBEKCL010000223.1:0-5504 GCA_050014895.1 Dehalococcoidia bacterium | reverse complement strand
TCCGAGTTTGGGGCTTCACTACGCCCGACCGTCAAATTATCGAATCAAATGAAAGTCTCAATCAAAGACCTACAGGTCAAAATGGAACTTGGAAACAACGGTATGGAACTCGATGTTTACGATGGTGAAACACACCTCGGTGATCTACGCATCGGCAGGGGAAAACTTGAATGGTGCCAAGGCAGGACCCGAACTGGGTCTTGTCTACCTGCTGCCAAAATTCACCGGCCTGTCTTTCCACGCGATATGTCTCCCTGTCCGGGTCAGCGATCCATCCCAAGTGGACCCAACCTGGTCCCTGTGTTGTCCTCACGCCTATCTCTGCCTGTCTCTGACGGACCAGTTCCCGTGGAATAGAGCTGTAGAAATCCGTTTTTAACGGCATCTCTACGTATATGCGTAGACCAATCTCCATGACAAGCCATAATGCTACGATGATCTCGACTGCAATAACCAGCCGCCATACCCAGTTTATGCGCTTCTTTCCAGTTTTTATCATTTTCTATTATCCTGGTATTTCCAGCCCGGCATATTTAACCATCCCTGCCGCTACTATTCAAACTGGCTTCTGATTTAGAAGAAAAAAGGGGCATTGAAGAAGGACCCTGGGCCCTCTTAGAAAGAATGCCCTCTCCATCAATGGAGAGGGCATTGCAATGCAGGGTGAATAGCCGAACACTTATCCCTTGCTGAACTCTTTTCTCATTTCCTGGTAAAGGTCCAGTTTCTTAGTTTTGCCAAGTGGTGTGAGTGGAAGCTCCTTACGGAAGATAATGTCCTCGGGTATCTTATATTTAACCAGCTTGTCTTTTAGAAATGCCTTAATACCTTCAGCCGTCGGGTTGGTCCCGGGTTTGGGTATGACGTAGGCGCGTCCAACCTCTCCCATTACCGGGTCCGGGCGTCCTATTACAGCCGAAAGAAAAACATCGGGGTGCTTCGCAATCGCATCTTCTATCTCAGGCGGATAGACGTTTTCTCCCCCGCGTATATACATTTCTTTCTTACGTCCCACAATCATCAGACAACCATCCGGGTCGAGCTTGCCCATATCCCCTGTATGGAAATAGCCTTCCTTATCAAACACTTTGGCGTCCTCATCCGGCCGCTGCCAGTAACCCTTCATCACGGCATCACCCTTGATGGCAATCTCTCCCGCCTCGCCCTGCGGCAGGATGTTTCCGTCATCGTCCATGATGGCAAGCTCTATCCCGGCTTGCGGAACGCCGACCGTATGTTTCAATTTCTCTTCCCCGTGTTCAATCAGTGTGCAGGTTACAGCGCCGCTTACCTCAGTCAGGCCGTAGGCATTCTGGGGCGTGATCCCCATACGCTTCTGTATGGCTGAAATCAATTCTGAGGGACAGGGAGCACTGGATACAATTGCCACTATGACAGAACTCAAGTCGTATTTCTCTACGTCGGGATTAAGTAATTCAAGAGCGTACATGGCAGGGACCTGGCCTATAACTGTAATTTTTTCGTCCTGGATAAATTGCAGGGTCTTCACAGGGTCGAATATGTCCATCATGGCCAGTTTGTTGCCGGCCGCCAGACAGGCTATAACCCCCATCACTGCTGCTCCCACATGGTTGAGAGGGGCGTTCATCAGCACCGTGTTCTCACCTACGACATAGCATATATTGATCATCCAATTTACATAAGCTAGTAAATTCTTATGCGTTAATATGGCGGCCTTGGGGACGCCCGTAGTACCTGAGGTATAGATAAAAATCACGGGGTCCTCCGCCTCTACGGCAGCTTTGGCTTTAGCCAGCGCCGGGGTAGGGTCGGCCATGAATTTTTCGAATGGGATCATACCGGGCAGCGCCTTTTCTTTTTCCAGAATGACCACATGTTTCAACGTCGGCAATCCATCGCGCACCGCCTCCAGGTTCTTTACCATGTTCATGTCCTTGTATCCCGCAGACATTACCAGTACCGATGCTCCGGCGTTGTTGATCACGAACTTGATTTCGTCTGGAGTGAAACGCCAGCTTACCGGCACTGCCGTTGCACCTATCTTGACCGCTCCCAGGTAAACGAAGAGGAATTCCGGCCAACTCGGTATATAGATACCAACCCTGTCTCCTCTCTTGACCCCCAGGTTGATCAGCCCCTGCGCAGCCCGGTCTGTTTGCCTATCGTACTCCCTCCACGTAATGCGCTGTTTATTACAGACGATAGCTTCTGAATCGGGTTTCTTTATTACGTGTTCCGCAAATAGGTCTCCAACTACCCTTATCTTACTTTCTGACTGCTCCACTTGTTTCCTCCTCGAATAATATGAGAACGAATATTTCAGTGCATAAAATAACGATCGGTATTATAGCAGATATGGTAGTTCCTTTATCGGGTTATACAGGTTGACGCCAGAGTGCAGATGGTATAAATTGTCAGGTGGAAAATTTTTAACAAGGAGGTTACATTTTGCCGTATAAATACGTTCTCTATGAGAAAAAGGGCAGGATCGCCTATGTTACGATCAACAGGCCCGAGGTAATGAACTCCATCAGCCCCCCGGTGAGTGATGAGCTTTACGAGGTATGGTCGGATTTTAAAAATGATCCCGAGGTTTGGGTTGCTATTTTGACCGGTGCAGGCGAGAGGGCTTTCTCGGCCGGTAACGATCTTAAATACCAGGCGGAACATGCTGCGGATGCCGCTGCTATGACCATCAAGAACCCTGGCGGCTTCGGCGGTACTACCGGCAATTTTGAATGCAATAAACCGATCATCGGCGCAATCAACGGCTTCGCCATGGGTGGCGGTCTTGAGGTCGCACTTATGTGCGATATCCTCATTGCGGCTGACCATGCCAAGCTCGGCTTGCCTGAGCCCAGGGTCGGCCTCTTTGCCGCAGCAGGCGGTGTGCACAGGCTGCCCCGCCTGATAGGTTTGAAACGTGCCATGGGCATGATCCTCACCGCCAAGCCGATCTCAGCCCAACAGGCCCTGGAGTGGGGTCTGGTCAACGAAGTGGTACCGATGAAAGACCTCATGGCCACTGCAGAAAAGTGGGCCAACCTGATTCTCGAGTGCGGGCCGCTATCCATCAGGGCCAGCAAAGAGTCTGTTATGAAAGGTCTGGAAATGAAAGTTCTCGACGCAATGAAAGCCCAATTCCCGGCAGTCAATGCGCTCTGGACTTCTGAAGACCTGATCGAAGGGCCTCTGGCCTTCGCACAGAAAAGGCCTCCTAAGTGGAAAGGCCGCTAGGCATGTAGAATAATTAGAGGGGAAACTCAACGAGTTTCCCCTCTTTTTTATCGCTGATTCAACCATGTGAAATGGTTGCCTTATACGTTTAAGAGCCGGCCAATCTTTGCTTCAGGTCTTTCTTCAATATTTTGCCCAGGTTGTTCTTGGGCATATCTTCAACGAAAAATACCTTGTTAGGCGCGGAGAAATGGTGCACGTGTTCCCTCACGAAGTCGATTAGTTCCTGTTCACTGGCCTTCTGCCCCGGTTTTAATACGATTACAGCAGCGACCTCTTCTCCATACTTTGCATCGGGGAAGCCTATCACCGCTGCCTCGGAAACAGCCGGGTGATAATATAGCCATTTCTCAGAGATGCTGGGGTCGATATTCTCTCCGCCCTTGATTATCAGGTCCTTTCTCCTGCCTGTGATATATAAATCACCGTCTTCGTCCACCTTGCCGATGTCGCCGGTGTAGAGCCAGCCGTTTTTCAGAGTGGCCGCCGTTTCCTTGGGCATATTCCAGTAACCCTTCATCACTCCAGGGCCTTTGCAGATGATCTCGCCCTCGGTGCCTGTGGGCACTTCTTTGCCTTTTTCATCGACTATTTTCATATCCAGCCCTGGAATTGCCGGCCCTACGGACCCGATTTTGTAGCGGTCAAGTCTCTGCCTGGACACCGTGGGTCCGGCTTCCGTCAAACCGTAAGCATGTATTATTCCTACTTTGAATAATTCCATTGCCTGAAGAAGTGTAGCCTCGGCAAGGGGCCCTCCGGAGCTGATAATTGCCGCCAGAGATCCCAGGCTGTGCTTCTCAGGGTTATAAGCTTGCATCAACATAGTGATCATAGTTGGCACCAGTGGCAATGAAGAGACATTATAATTTTTCAGTACTTCAAATATCTTTTCCGGGTCGAACCGGGGAATCATGACCATGCCGTCCCCGTATGCGCAGCCCTGGAAGTACGAGGAAAGCCCGTATGCATGGTTCATCGGCAGGCATACCAGTCCGAGGTTGCCCGGGGTTGGTGGCCATACCTCGGCGCCCTGTCGTAGATTCTTTTCAAGGTTGCTGTGAGTGAGCATTACGCCTTTGGGAAAGCCGGTCGTGCCGGACGTGTACATCAGCATCGCCAGGTCATCGTCCGCTGTGTTCTCTACGTCTCCCCTTGAGTCGGATTCTTTCAATAGGTCTGCGTAGTCCATATAGCCGTCTTTCTCATCGGCGCCGATCACGATAATTTTGGGATGAGTCTTTAATCCTTCAGCTGCTTCCGTTATCTTGGGTACCAGTCTTTTTTCGGTGATCACAAATTTACATTCGGAGTTTTCCATGATGTAGCGTATCTCGGGGGCAGTGAGCGCAAAGATTATCGGCAGGAAAATTGCGCCCGTCCGGATAATTCCGTTGATTGTCTGTGGGATTTCGGGGACATTGGTAAGTACTGATGCGACCACGTCCCCCTTTTTCAGCCCCAGCTTTTTCAGCCCTGTGGCCAGCGCCCGGCCCCGTTTTTCAATCTCGGCATTGGTTAAGACAACCTCTCCCTGCTTTCCGACGAAGGTGAACATGTTGTATACGCCGAATTTGCTGACATTTTCAGCGGACAGCCGTGCTATGTTCATTTTATCTCCTTTTATTTAACGGTTTATGGTTTCTAAGGATTAGGTTCAACGAAAGGCGTATCTATATTCTTTAAGGGGTATTCACCCAGGTACTGGGTTTCCATTCCCTTGATAATGCCCATACAGATGGGATGGCCGAACACTACGTTTGATCCGTAGTATTTTTCCCCGGACAGTGTGTATGTCCCGAAAAAGGTGTCAAAAGTGCCGCCCCTGATTGTTTTCATCACAACGTCGGGATCGAGGGTCCCTGCCTGCTGCACTGCCTCGAAATACTGGCACATGGGAAGTGCTCCACCTCCCCCGTATATGCCGGTGAACGGTTCCTTGCCGTTATTTTGTTCCTTAAATCTGTTCCACATTCTCTTGGCCATGTCCAGGTACTTGGGCGATACAGTGGTTTTCTTGAATTCCCATGGCAGCGGATAATCGCTTACTATGTTCTGCATTGCCTCTTCGCTGCCGGCGATGCCTTTGACTATGTTGAGGTCCACGTTCGAAGCCTCCTGGCCGATGGGCCAGCTATAGCCCATCTGGTATCTCTGCTTGGCCATTAACCCGACTTCCAGAGGGGATCCCACGCAGTAGATAACTTCTACCCCTTGTTCGGCCATCTTTGAAAGATATGGCGTGAAGTTCATGGTGCCTTCAGGATAATATACCCTCACGCTCT
>JBEKCL010000222.1:0-5510 GCA_050014895.1 Dehalococcoidia bacterium | reverse complement strand
AATAGAAATTCTCTTGCACGCGCTCAAGAGACATCTGTTTTTCGGCGCTTCCAGTGCCTAATAGTGAACAGGCATTCGCTAGGAGTGCACAAGCCTTTTCATGATGCGCTGGGCATGGCGCACATGAATTTCTATGTGATAAGTTTTTTTCAGATATGCAACCAAGGCGTTGCCGTCCCAGCGGTCACAGGTAATTCCAACTTCACGCGGCGAATTCCGCAAAACCTTTTCGAGTTTTTTCACCACATCTTTATTTATGCGGGGCGGCCTGCCGATGCGCTCTCGGTCAAGTACCGCCTCTGCTCCTTCCCTGTTTGCCCTCTGAATCCATTTCACTACCGTCCAGCGGGTTAACCCGAAAAGCTCTGCTACACGGGCGGATTTCCATCCGGTCAAAATCAGGAGCAGCACGGCGATGCGTATTCCAATCCAGGCCCCTGGTGTCCGGGCTGCTATACAAAGCAGGGCCTCTCTGGTAAGACCCGGATGATTCAGCGTCAATGCCTTCATTTCTTTCCCCCTGTATTGTTCTCTTGCAGGCAGCATAGCAGGGACATTCTGTGATGTCTATTTATATATGTCGTCCGCTATGCAGGGCATCGCCTTTGTTATGAAAAATACAAGCGGAAGTTTTTGCAACGTATCGGTGATGTTCAGGGAGGATTGGCGATGTGTTGATTGCGTCTTAAAGTGAAAGGGGAGACGAGTTGTCCCGTCTCCCCCCGAATTTCATAAACTTAGGCTAAATCATCAAGCATGCCCCAGTACAGGTTACCGTAGAATACTGCCGCCGATGACCATGCGCATTGCCTCGCTTGTGCCTTCGTAGATCTGCGTAATCTTCGCGTCACGCATCAGGCGCTCCACAGGATACTCGCGGCTGTACCCGTAGCCGCCAAATACCTGTACGGCGTCGGTCGTAACAGACATTGCCGCATCGGAAGCAAACAGCTTAGCCATAGCCGCCTCCTTAGCATAAGGCAGATCATTAGATTTGTTAAAAGCGGCTCGATACGTCATGAGACGGGCTGCCTCAACTTTTGTGGCCATGTTGGCGAGCATAAAGCTGATGCCCTGCTGGGTCGCTATGGGTTTGCCGAACTGAACACGCTGTTTTGCATATTTTATTGCGTGATCCAGAGCGCCCTGGGCAATGCCGACCGCTTGGGCAGCTATACCGATACGGCCGCCATCCAAAGTCGTCATGGCAATTCTAAACCCATCGCCTTCTTTGCCTAAGAGGTTGGAGGCGGGGGTTTTTGCGTTGACCATGATGACTTCGCGCTGTACGGCTGCACGAATACCCATTTTGGTTTCTTTCTTGCCGAAGCTCAAGCCCGGTGAACCTTTCTCGAGAATAAACGCGCTCATACCCTTAAGGCCGGCCTCTTTATTTGTTTTGGTAAAGACAACCTCTACTTCAGCCTCTCCACCGTTCGTATTGAAAACCTTAGTCCCGGTGATAAGATATGAATCTCCTTCTTTGACGGCAAATGTTGAGGCGTTGCCTACGTCTGTGCCTGCATTGGGTTCCGTAAGACCGAATGCTCCTAGCTTTATGCCCTGGGCGAGCGGCACGAGGTATTTCTGTTTCTGCTCCTCCGTGCCATATTTGTAGATCGGCCATGAACACAGCGAAGTGTGCACCGACATACCGATAGAAGTTGACGCGTCTATGCGTGAAATTTCCTCAATTGCAATGGCATAAGCGATGAAGTCCATACCGCCTCCACCATACTTTTCGGGATACGGCAGACCCATGAGGCCCAATTTACCCATTTCATCAAATATACTTCGGTCAAACAGCTCTTTTTCGTCACGCTCCACAATAGTCGGAGCCAGTTTCTTTTCTGCAAATTCCCGCACCATTTTGCGGATGCCTTCATTTTCCGGTGTTACAGTAAAATTCATAGATTGCCCTCCTCTTAAAATATATTTTTATTGTTGTCAAAATTGCGCCGACTTAAAGACTGCGGACGGCGATCACTCTCTTATTGCAGAATTTCCCTAAATTTGGCGGTCAATGCCGGTACGACTTCGTACACATCACCGACTATTCCGTAAGTCGCCACCTTGAAGATTGGCGCATCGGGGTCTTTATTGATTGCAATGATAACATCGGATGTCTGCATCCCGGCTAAATGCTGGATGGCGCCGGATATGCCGCAAGCGATATAGATTTTTGGCGCCACCGTTTTTCCTGTTTGACCGACCTGGTGCGGATACGGCATCCAGCCGGCGTCAACAGCCGCACGGGACGATCCGACGGTGCCTTTGAGCACTTGTGCAAGCTCCTCAACCATCCTGAAGCCTTCCGGCTTTCCAAGTCCGCGTCCCCCGGACACGATGATCTCTGCGTCTTCAAGATTGCATGAGAAAGTGCAGACCTTGACGACATCGATAAGTTTTGTTCGAATATCCTTTTCATTTATTGCCAACTCTTCCCGGATCATTTTTCCTGTGCGGTTGTAGTCCGGTACAGGCTTCTTAAAGACCTTAGGCCTTACTGTTCCCATCTGCGGACGGTTGTCCGGGCAAAAAATCGTTGCCATGATATTGCCGCCGAAGGCAGGTCTTGTCCATGCGACGAGCCTGGTTTCCGGATCTATGGAAAGATTCGTGCAGTCGGCCGTCAGGCCGGTTTTCAATCTGGCGGACACGCGGGGGCCTAAATCACGGCCGTCATTGGTCGCGCCCAATAATATTACGGAAGGCAGATGTTTCCTGATCAGGTACGTAAAGGCGATTGAATACGCGTCTGTCGAATAGTGATGAAAAGCGCTGCCTTCAACTAAGTATACGTTGTCGGCGCCGCTCGCAAAAAGCTCCTTGCTCATTTCCGCCACATTGTCGCCGATAAGGACGGCAGACACCTCCTCGCCAAGCTCCTGGGCAAGCTTCCTGCCCTCGCCAACAAGCTCCAGTGAAACATTGCGTATACGGCCATCACGATGTTCTATGAATACCCAGACCCCTTTATAGGCACTGATATCTTGTGCCTCTTCCGCTTTTTCGCGCTCTACCTGGATGGCGGATACGGGGCAGCTGCTTTCGCAAGCGCCGCAGAATGTGCAAGCTTCCGTGAGAACGGCTTTATCATCTTTCATGACAATTGCGCCATAAGGACAACTGTCGATGCACGTTTGACAACCAATGCATTCTTCCGATAAAATCCTAACAGACATATCTAACTGCTTCCTCCTCGACTATAGTATCTTGGCCTGCCTCAACTTATCGACAAGCAAATCGACGGCTTCTTTGCTGTCGCCCTGAATGAGTTCACCCTTGCCGCGCCGCTCCGGCGTAAATATGCGCTTTACGAGCGTAGGTGAGCCCTCCAGGCCCGCGGATTTAGGATCGATGGCAATGTCGGATGCAGTCCACACAGGGACTTCCGTGCGGTATGCCTTCGCCGTGCCTTTCACCGTGGGAAGGCGGGGATCCATGGCCAGTTTTATGATGGTAACCACGAGGGGTGGTTTGGCTTCTATAACGTCATATCCCTCATCCTGTTCGCGGTGGGCAATGAGCTTTTCGCCGTCAAATTCGATCGTGCTTATGTAAGTCAACTGGCCAATGCCAAGATGTTCCGCCATCTCCGGTCCGACCTGGGCCGTATCTCCGTCAATCGCCTGCTTGCCGCAAATGACCAAATCGATGTTTCCCATTTTACGCACCGCCTGAGATAATGTGTAGGATGTAGCGAGCGTATCCGAACCCGCAAACGCTCTATCGCTTAGAAGAACGGCTTCATCGGCGCCCATGGCGATACATTCCCGCAGCGCTGCTGCCGCCTGCGGCGGCCCCATGCTGATTACTGTGACCTTTCCTCCGTGTTTATCTCTAAGCTGCAGCGCCATCTCGAGAGCATATTTGTCGAAGGGATTAACAATGCTCGGCACTCCCTCCCTGACCAATGTATTGGTGACAGGATCAATCTTGACTTCCGTGGTATCAGGTACCTGTTTGACACATACAACAATTTCCATATAAATCTTCACTCCTGGTTATGTTAAGAGTTACTTTGCATAGAGTATAAACAGATGCCTTATGGGTTTCCCTTCTCCTGCAACAGGCTGACAAATGCCAAGAATGCAGGGCGGATGCTGTAAGGCAATACATCATAATATGCAACAACACTTTCTTCTCTTTAATGCATCACTCAGCTACTGAATGCTGCACACTTTCCATCACTCTTAAGATATCGTCCTTTCTTCGCCCTGTCCGTTCCGTTGGCATGCTAAATTATCATCGGCAATTCCCGGATACTGTCCGAACACACTACCAGTCACAATCAATCGAAAAGATTAATTCACATGGCAAAAAAAATTAAGCAAATGGCTGATAGAAAAGCAGTTATACGGCTACGCGAATCAAAACTGCATATCAGTGACGTCTCGGGCGGGTGCCGCAAAATACAATCCCCATCCGGAAAAACATATCCGGCGGGATGAACTTGCGAATCATTTTACTTAGGCTTTTTCAAAGAACAATCAAGCACGTTAACATTAAAGGGGGCATGGGGGCTTCCGATATTCACCGAAACCCACCTATATTTTACATACCGTCTGCCATGCCCCCCATGTGGATAGTTTATAATCTTTAATCTATCCTTACGCTGCCTTCTTGGTAATAATCGGTTTAGAATCCGTTGTGAAGTACATCGCCACGGCGCCTACTACGAGCGATGCCGCACAGAACATAAAGGTAGCTTGGTATGCTTCCACCGGAAATTTACCTTCAACCTTTCCATAGTAGTCAAGCACCACACCCATCAATGCCTGATATAAAGCCCCTCCTACAAAGTACCATATATTCAGCATCCCGTTGGATGTTGCCATAAAGCTTGTCGGCTGACCGTCGGCTATGTGCGCATAATTGGGCACATATGCGCCGCAGAAAAAGCCCATGACAAATAACAGGGGATAAAACCACGCAACGGGAATTGATCCGGTAAAGAAAGCTATAGGTATCCAGGTCGCAACGTAGATTATCATGCCGTAGAAAGATGTCTTCCTGCGTGATTTAAGAACACGGTCAGAGCACCAACCGGCCGCAAAGCATCCTACCGCCATCCCTATTGGCCAGAACATGAGCATGTTGGCTGCCTGCTGCTTGGGCATACTATATATATGCTGGGCATAGGGAATGAACCAGAGCCCCTGAAATCCCATGACCGTACCGTAGATCACAAAGGCATAGAGGGATATCAGCCAGTAGTTTTTCATTTTTAGCAGTTTTATGAAATTCTCTTTGAATGTCGTCTTCTGGGCAGCAGTCTGCGTCGGATAGTAATCGATGCCGTCGATCTCCGAAACTGTAGGATAACCCATGTCGCTCGGTTTATTTCGGACGATCAGGTAGTCAACGACAGATATGAGGATCATAAAGGCGCCCAGCCATAAGAATGAATTCCGCCATCCGACGATACCCACCAGAAACGCAAGCGGTGCGGACGCGAGTATCGCGCCGACATTGCCCAGGGTGAGCATCACACCTGTAAGTGTCGC
>JBEKCL010000221.1:0-5555 GCA_050014895.1 Dehalococcoidia bacterium | reverse complement strand
AAGTGAGGTCGTTGCTCAGGTCCACCCCTCCCTTCCCCATGCCTGATATCGTTATAAGCTGGCCGAACCCGGCGGTGATGCCCTGGTTGCCGCCGGTGCGGATCATGGCATCGTAGGCGTAATTGCAGTGTATCCAGAAGCATTTCAGAAGCTCTTTGCCGAACTCGCGGTCCATCCCCTCTTTAATCGATTTCTCCCAGAACGGGTTCAGGTATTGGTCGGCACGTCCGAAAGACACACCCGGTCCGGGGTAGTTCTCTTCGCTCATTACCAGCATGTGGGTTATCCATAAAGCCTGGAGGGCCTCCCAGAAGTTCTGCGCCGGCTCCCACGGCACCCGCTTCAGTATCTCAGCCATCTTGAGCAACTCATCTTTGCGTGCGGCATCCTTTTCCGCCGCTGCCAAGTTAGCGCATTCGGTGGCATACTCGAAAGCCACGTCCCGCGCCATGGTAGCGGCTACCAGCATGGCCTTTAGTTCATCTCCCTTGTCGCCGTCATATTCACGCGTGGATAGTGATGACAGCTTACGGTTCAGTTCCTCGTGGATGCTCTTCCATCCCTCCTTGAGGATTCGCGGATAATCCGGAATCAGATGTCCGCTCGTGACGCCAGCGTTACCATAACCGTGATTATGGAGCCAGAACTCTGCTGCCCTCGCGCCTTTTTTACCGTAAACCTCTTTGGAATATGCTTTAGCTTCCTTTTCAGTGAAGCATTTGGATGTCTGGATGTTGAAGCGTCCGCCGGCGATCAGGTCGTGTGGCAGAACTTCATGGGGCAGATAGTACACCATGACTTCTCTGACGAACCATGACTGACGCTCCGGCAGGCTCCATTCCCAGAAACCGTCCGGCAGCTCAACCTTGTGCGACGCCTGCTGGAATGCGCCGGTGAAAGTCGGGAAGAAGGTGTATGTCTCCGGCACAATAAAATAATTGCCCTCCTGATACTGGATGTCCCAGGGGGTGCCTGTAGTAAAGCCCACGAACTCATTATTAAAGGCGCGGTTATTGCCCTGGAAGTAATAATCTCGCAGCCATTTTATACGCGGCGACAGGTTCTTCGGTTCCTTGATGGAATAGCGGGGTGAATTGCAACTCTGGGTAGTCATGGTCTTACCCTCCTATGTTTAAATCCATCGACGCGGCTTATCGGATTACGTTCAGGGGGTTTATCGGGATATCTGACGTTTACGCCTCAGTGTAATTTTAAGTCATTGGCCGGTTTTGTCAACCGTTATCGCACTAGCCGTGCACCTTAATCTGATGGAATCCCCGCTGCTTATACTTTGGTGACCTTGGGTGTACGTAGGATACGGTTTCACAGTGGTAGCAAAACTAAAATGAGGCCGGGCCTTACGAAGTCACATTGCAAGGCCCGGCCACGGATTCTGGCTTGTATTGTTTTATGAACTAAAATAAGGTGTTAAATTTATAGCGTGCCGTTTTTTTAGTCTTCTCCTTTGACCAAAGAACTGACGGATTCTTTGATCTTGTCGGCTGCCTTTGCAGCTTTTTCTTTGACCTCCAGCGCCTTTTCTTTCACTAGCCGCCTGGTCTCGGTCCCGGGCTGGGGCGCATATAGTAGCGCGATTGCCGCACCAACTGCGGCTCCCACTATCAACCCTGAAAAAAATCCTGTACTTGAATCTCTATTCATCGTTCTCCTCCTTTTTCTTAAAAACACTGCTGAATATACTGATACCCTGGATGATCCCCTGGACCATTGTGCCAAACCTGCTGACCGGCCCTACTACTTCAGCATTAACATAGTCCGCAATGTCACTGACCCTGGCTATCAACATGTCCGTTGAATCAAGAAGGGAAACTGTTTTACGGTAAAACAGGAATAGTATGACACTTATGAACACCATTGCTGCAGTAGCCACCAGTCCCCACACTATGAAGATGATGTCCCTCCACATAGAAAGTTCCACTAAAGTTACCTCCTTAACCAAAGCAAACGACTATTTAAGGCTTAATAATGTACATTCGGCAGATAAAACAGCATAAACCTTATCCATACTCGGGCTTTCCCATTAATTCGCACCTCCTTTTTGTTTTTATACAACAGCTCTCAGTTTTCCGCAGGAGATATTATGCATGGACGCCCCAAAACAGAGGCCATCTTTAAGTATGGTTTTGACGATGTTGCGAGTATGATTTGGGGTAGCAATGAGTCTTACGACTTTTGGATGATCCGCTGCTGCTAATTACTAAAAGCCATATTTTGACCCTCTTCCCGTGTGTTAATATAATTCTCCTGAGCCGTAAGATGAATAAAAAGCCCACTATTTCCATACACACGCTTGGGTGCAAGCTGAACCAGGCCGAGGCAGAGGCAATGTCGCGGGAATTTACCTGCGCCGGGTATACTGTCACGTCCGGCGATGAGGCAGATGTGTTTATCCTGAATACGTGCAGTGTGACGCATGGCGCCGACCGCAAGGCCAGACAGCAGTTGCGTATGCTGCGCAAGCTAAACCCGCAGGCTTTGATCGTCGTCACGGGCTGCTATGCGGAATGGGCGGGCGTAGCGTTGAAAGAATATGGTGCAGACATGGTAGTGGGAAATTTGGAAAAGGCATCGCTGCCGCAAATGCTCGAAGATGAGATTACGTCCGTTGCAAGCCGGAAGTCCGCCGGGAAAGTAGAGCGGCCCGAACGTACCCGGAGTTTTATCAAAATACAGGACGGATGCCGCAACTTTTGTTCGTATTGTATTGTGCCTTTGCTGAGGAGTGAGGTCTACAGCAGGGAAGCGGATATGGTAGTTGAGGAAATTGCAGCGAGGGTGAAAGATGGATACAAAGAGGTCGTGCTCACCGGCACGGAGATCGGTTCGTATGATCATGATGACGCGGGACTGGAGAACCTGATCGGGCGCATTCTGGATGAAACAGGCATAAAGCGTCTGCACCTTTCATCGCTCCAGCCGCAGCATATTACGAAGAGCCTGCTCGGTCTCTGGAAGGACCCCAGGCTGGTCAGGCATTTTCACATTGCCCTGCAAAGCGGCAGCGACAACGTGTTAAAGCGAATGAAAAGGCGCTATAATACTGCCCGTTACGAAAATGCGGTTAAGATGATTCGGGAACTTGTCACGGATGCTTCGATAACCACAGATGTCATCGTTGGATTTCCCGGCGAAACCGATGAAGAGTTCCAGAAAACCTATGATTTCTGCGCCCGCATGTATTTCACGGCTATGCATGTATTTGTTTACTCGTCACGGCCCGGCACGCTGGCTGCGGAATTGCCTGATAAAGTGAGCGAGAAGGTGAAAAAAGAACGCAGTGTACTTATGCTGGACCTGGCCGCCCACAGCGCCCAAGAATCTGCAGAGCGGTCCATCGGGCAAATAAGGTCGGTCCTGTGGGAAAATGAAGTGAAACCCGGCTCAGGCGTTGTCCAGGGTCTCACCGACAACTATATGCGCGTGTATGCGCTAAGTAATATAGATTTAACCAACACTATTTCAAGTGCCAGGTTGACGGCCCCCGCCAATTCCATCGCAAACCGGGCCATGCGGGGCTCGACCAGGGGCAATAACGGCGAATTATGGAGTGAATTAGATGAAGATAAACGTTAAGGTCATGCCGCACTCAATACGGGAAGAAGTATTAAAGCAAGGCGATGATTACGTCGTGCGCGTCAAAGCAATGCCGCAGGACGGTAAAGCAAACGAGGCGGTGATCGAGCTGATTGCCAAGCATTTCAAGGTGCCTAAATCGGTTGTCAAGATCGTTTCCGGCCAGACCGGCCGCAATAAAATCATTGATATCAGGGCTCGCTGATTATGCCATTCGACCGCCAAAAGTATCTGCAGCCCAGTGGCCTGTGCGACTTTGACCGGTCGCCCGGCATCCAGCGGAAGGCAAAGGAACTAGCGGCTGGTTGCAGGAACAGGCAACAGAAATTCGAGAGTATCTTCCGGTTCGTCAAGGAAATGCCTTACGGGCTTGAAGACTGGGACTTAAAGGCTTCAGAAACATTGAAGAAGGGCTGGGGCATGTGCTCCGGCAAGACCAATCTGCTGGTGGCGCTCCTGCATTCCGTGGGTATACCTGCCAGGTATCGGATCTATCGCATAAAGGCCGATACGGCGCTATGGTCCAGGCTGGGAAAGATGTCTTCCAATACTGCTCGTATGAATGAACTGGGCGAGGAACGCGACCATGTGGACTGCGAGGTGTGGCTGGGAAAGTGGGTGGATTGCGATCCCGGCCGTGATTCGGCCATGGAGAAGGGACTGCTTAAGCTGGGCGGCATACTGGAACGGCGTAAAATAACGGATGCTAAAGGCAAAGTCCATTACATCAGATTGGCCCACTACGATGACTGGGTGAGGGAAAGACAGAGACGCAGGGCATTCCGCGCCGATAGGGCGGATGTCTTTGCCGATGCCAACAAGGGGTTTGAGGCCATCAGGGAACTGGGCAAAACTTAGCTATCTATGTCATTACGAGCAGCCCGCAGGACGACGCGGTGATCTCCTGGTCTTTTAAGACATATCCTGCTAACGATTTAACAACTATTTTACGTTCACCGTTACTGTCTGGAACTGAGCGCCGCGTGGGTTTGTGACCGTGAGCATGTAAGTGGTTGTCTCCGTAGGAGTGACCTGCGTTGCTCCCGTACCGTCTACTATCCCTAACCCCTTATCGATGGATGCCGATGATCCTCCTGCTGTCTTCCAGGAGAGCGTGGCTGATTCTCCTTTTTTAATAACGTATGGGGTAGTTGTAAAGAACGCTATTACCGGAGTCTCTTCGGTTGGTCTAGAACCCGAGATGGTAAGAGTCGTCGTGGCAAGTATGGAGCCCTGCTCATTGTTTGCGGTCAGTTTGTAAGTGGTAGTAAAAGCCGGGCTCACTTCCCTGGACCCTTTCACAGGTATAATGCTCAAACCCGGACTTATAGCGATGTCGAAAGAGTTCTGCACTTCCCATGTCAGCACTGCCGTTTGTTCTCGCACAATATTGGCTGGTTCCACTTTCAGGACTGCCACAACTGGCAGATTAAAAGACGATGGCGTGCTGGCAGGACGGGTGCCCTGGATTATTACCTGCGCTTCTGCAGTGGAGGTCCCGTACCTATTGGTGGCGGACAAAGTGTAAGTGACCGTTGCGAGGGGAGTAACCGGTATGTTGCTGTTCAATGCCACCGGTCCAATCCCCTGGTTGATGTTCACTGTAACAGCGCCGATGGTAACCCATTTTAGGGTGGATGTATCGCCGGCTGGAATAGTTGAAGGTATGGCTTCAAAGCTGACTATATTGGGCGTCAGTGAATTTGCTGCCGATGGGCTTGATGTACCGGACTGTTGCGCTTTACTTGACGGCACGGTAACAGGCGGCGCCGTCACCTGAACGCACCCTGCAAGCGCTACGATTACTAAGAGTACAGCCATCAGTTTTTTCATAACACGTCCCCTCATATTTGCCCTGCCGGGACTTTTTGATATTACACTCGACGGGATATAAATTACGTCATTTCATTTGCTTGATTGCATCAATTATCTCATTGATATCAGGCAGTTGGCTAAGCGGA
>JBEKCL010000220.1:0-5569 GCA_050014895.1 Dehalococcoidia bacterium | reverse complement strand
GACGATAAGGGGACCCTGATTAAGGTCAACAGGTCTCTTTGCGAACTGCTCCAGGTCGCTGAAGAAGAACTGGTCGGTAAGTATAACATTTTCAACGATAATATCGTTGAAGAACAGGGCTATATGCCGCTGGTAAGGAGCGTTTTTGAAAAAGGAGAGGTCGCCAAGTTCGAATTACATTATGACAGCTCACTTCTGAAAGGCCTGCCCCTTGATAAAACCACGACTTTAATCCTGGATGTAACAATATTCCCAATCAGGGACGCCAGCGGAAGAATAACCAACGCAGCCATACAGCATATAGACCTAACTAACCGTAAAAAGGCCGAAGAGAGGGTGCTAATAAAAACCTTAGAATTGGAACGTTCCAATACTGAACTGGAAAGGTTCGCCTACGTAGCCTCGCACGACCTGCAGGAGCCGTTGCGCACTATATCCAGCTACCTGCAATTGCTGGAGCGCAAATATAAAGAACGGCTGGATGATAAAGGCCTTCAGTATATGGATTTCACCGTTAGCGCGGCCAACCGACTCCAGGGCATGATCAGCGGCCTGCTGGAATATTCGCGTATTGAGACGAGGGGACAGCCTTTTGAACCGGTAGACTGCGAATCGGTGCTTATGCAGACGATGGATAACCTGCGCCATGCCATCGATGAAAGCAAGGCCAAGATCACGCATGACCAGTTGCCCACGGTCATGGGGGACCGGGGACAACTCATGAGGCTGTTTCAAAACCTTCTCTCCAACTCGATCAGATACCGCAGCCAGGAGCCGCCTCGCATCCACGTATCCGCCAATAAACAAAAAGGAGAATGGGTCTTTTCAGTGAAAGACAACGGAATCGGCATTGATCCTGAATACAAAGACCAAATTTTCATCATCTTCCAGCGCCTGCACGGGCGCGATGTGCCGGGCATCGGCCTGGGACTGTCCGTGGCAAAAAGGATAGTCGAGAGGCACGGCGGGCGCATCTGGCTGGAATCTGAACCAGGTAAGGGGTCGACCTTTTACTTCACAATCCCCGTTGAAGGAGGTAAGCGAAAATGACACCTGTGCAACATGCCGAACCGATCATCATCCTGCTGGCCGAGGACAACCCGGCCGATTTCCAACTGACGGCGGAAGCTCTAAAGGAATCGAAGATACGCAACCAGTTGTTTCACGTGAATGACGGCGTCGAGGTACTGGAATTCCTGCGCAAGAAAGACAAATATACCGATGTACCGCGTCCCGATGTCATCCTGATGGACCTTAATATGCCGCGCAAGGACGGCCGCCGCACGCTGCAAGAGATCAAGGAAGACCCCGACCTTAAAACCATACCGGTCGTAATACTGACCGTTTCAGATGCCGAGGAAGACATCGTGAAGAGCTATAATTTACATGCCAACTGCTACGTCACCAAGCCGATGGACCTCGATGAATTCTCCAGGGTAGTCAGGGGCATTGAAAATTTTTGGTTTACTATCGTTAAACTGCCGCCTAATAAAGAAGCCGGGAAGGCTTAAAGCGGTGGAGAAATTGCCGGTGAGGCAGGAGATACGGAGATAGCAATGAGTGACAAAAATATAAAAGTACTGGTCATCGAGGACAACGATGCCGATGCGCACCTCATTGATGAGATGATGGATGAATACGCCCCCGGCATACTGGACCTTAAATACATAGATACGCTGGCGGCGGGTATGGAGATGCTGTCCCAACCCGGTTTCTCCGCCGTTCTCCTTGACCTCGGCCTGCCCGACAGCAAGGGACTAGGCACCCTGGCCAAAGTGCTGGCGAAATTCCCCGATCTGCCCGTCATCGTGTTCACCGGCCTGGCCGATGAAAACACCGGGATCGAAGCTGTGAAGTGCGGCGCCCAGGATTATATTACCAAGGGACAGATCAACTGGCGGTCGGTCTATGCGGCAATCCGCTATGCAATCCAGCGCAAGGAAATGGAAACGCGCCTGCAGAAAGCCCTGGACCAGCAGAGAACAATCGTTAAGGGGTCTGTTGAAGCTCTGGTAAATATGGTCGAAATGCGCGACCCGCCCAACGCAGAGCACCAGAAGCGGGTGACAAATTTGGCCGTCCTGATAGCGGAAGGGATGGGTTACCCGAAGGACCGGGTCGAATTTGTGCGGACGGCTGCACTTCTGCACGACCTGGGCAAATCCTCGGTGCCGTCCGAAATATTGAATAAACTCGGTAAACTCGATGGGCTGGAACTCAGCCTCCAGCAGTCACACGTCCAGGCAAGCTACGACGTCTTGAAGGGGATCGAGTTCCCCTGGCCGGTGGCTGACGTGGTGATGCAGCATCACGAGCGTATGGACGGTTCAGGTTATCCAAAGGGACTGGCAGGTGACCGGATTTCACAAGAGGCAAGGATACTGATGGTAGCCGACGTTATGGATGGGATGTGCACTTACCGGGCATGGCGGCCAGATACGCCCGGATGCGGGAAGGCGTTGCAAGAGATCAGTGAAGGACGCGGCAAGCTCTATGACGCGGCAGTGGTCGATGCCTGTATGAGTTTATTTAAAGAAAAAGGGTATAACTTAGAGTGAAAAATAAAAAAGACGTTAAACCCAAAAAGAAAAACGGCCCGGACAGGCAATTGCCCCTTACCCCGCGGGCTGATAAAGCTGTTAAAAAGACAGCAGGCCGCCCGTCGCTACGCAAGAATACAGAGAAACTGCCGTCGCAACCACCCCCGAATGTCGATGAACAACTAGATAAAGATAAAACGGCACTGCTTAATGGGCTTTCCGTTCTCAAGGCTGAGCTGGATATACAGAATGAAAAGCTGAAAAACGCCCTGTTGGAACTCGAAACGTCGCGGGACAAATACCGCCACCTTTATAATACGACGCCGGTAGCCTATTTCACGCTGGATAATAAAGCATCGGTCATTTCAGCCAACGCTGCAAGCTCGGAATTATTCGAAACAAGCAGCCGCAGCCTGGCAGGCAGCGCCTTTGCCAGCCTGGTTGAACCGGCATCACAGGATACATTCCGCCTTGCCATGAGCACGATGTTCGATACGGGTGAAAAACAGTCCTGCGAAATAGACATGGTCAGGACAGACGGGACCGTTTTCTCCGCCTATCTTGAAATTGCGGGCATACCCAGGCCTGACGGCGTCATCGACAGTATACGCGTAATAGCAGTCGATATCACAGAGCGCAAGCGGGTGGTGGAGGAGCTGAGGAAAAGCGAGGAGCGATACAGGCTGTTGCTGGAAAACGTCTCGGACAGTATTTATGTTATAGACCGGGATTTTAACCTTCTTCCGGTTACGCCGCATTTGGGCAAGCTGCTCGGCTACTCGCCCGAAGAATCGCATGGAATAAATCTTAAGGATTTAGGCTTACTGGTCCCGGTATCATTGGATGTAGCAATTTCCACCTTAGAACGTGTATTTTCCGGGGAGACTATCCCCTCGGCCGAGTTTCAGCTCACTGCCAGGGATGGCACGCACAGGTACCAGGAGATCAGCGCAGCGCCGCTGGTCAGGGACGGGGAGGTAATTGCTGCAGTTTGCGTTGCCAGGGACATCACGGAGCGCAAGCTGGCGGAGAAGACGCTGATAAAAGCCGAGGAGCGTTACCGCCTGTTGATTGAAAACACGTCGGATGGGATGTACATAATAGACAGGGATTTTAATATTAATCCGCTTACACCGAATATTGGAAAGATGCTTGGCTATTCACTTGAAGATATGGCAGGTAAAAAACTTCCGGATTTGGATTTCATGGTCACTGCGTCTTTACAGTTGGCTATGTCAAATTTTCAGCGCGTTCTGGCAGGGGAGGTGGTCAGCACAGCCGAATATGAATTCGTTGCTAAAGACGGCACAGTGAGATACCAGGATATCAGCGGCGCGCCGCTGGTCAGGGATGGCAAAATCGTAGCAGCAGTTTGCGTTGCCAGGGACATCACGGAGCGCAAGCGGGCTGAACAGGCATTGCAGGCATCCGAAGAAAAATACCGTATGCTGCTGGAGAATGCCAGCGAAGGGATAGCAGTGGTTCAGGACGGCGGCTTTAAATTCGTTAACGCCAGTTTCCTGTCTTTGACCGGCTTCGACGCCAGCGAAATCCAATCCAGGCCGTTCGTAGAGTTCATCCACCCTGAAGACAGAAGCATGGTTGCCGAACGCCACCTGAGAAGGTTGAAGGGAGAGAAATTTGAAGGTGTTTATTCATTCAGGTTTATTCATAAATCCGGCGATATAAAATGGGCGGACATAAACGCCACCCGGATAGAATGGGAGGGTAAACCTGCCACGCTTAATTTCTTGACTGATATCACAGAGCGTAAGAAGGCAGAGGATGCCCTGCAAAAATCAGAGGAAAAATACCGCACCCTGATAGAGAATGCCAACGAAGGGATAGCGGTGGTACAGGACGGCGCCTTTAAGTTCTTTAACGTCAAATTCCTGGCTTTGACCGGCTACGACGCCGATGAAATGCGTTCCAGACCGTTCGTAGGACTCATTTTCCCGGAAGACAGGGACATAGTTGTCAACCGCTACCGGAGAAGGTTGAAAGGAGAGCAACTTGACGGTACCTTTTCCTTCAGGTGTATGCATAAATCCGGAGATTTAATATGGGTGGAAATTAACTCCGCCCTGATTGAATGGGAGGGCAAACCTGCCACGCTTAATTTCTTGACCGACATCACAAAGCGCAAGGAGGCTGAGCAGGCGCTGCAGCAGGAAAAGGACTGGGTGAAAGAACTGCTGGACATCGCCGGAGTGATGATCGTGGTACTCGATGCCGAGGCAAAAGTCACGCTCGCCAATGCAAAAGCATGCGAGATACTGGAGTGCAGCCTGGAAAATATTGTAGGAAAAAGCTGGATTACATTCCTTCCCGAAGGCTCCAGGGATGCAGTTGAGGCGACTATTGCCAGGTTGATTTCCGGGGAGACTGAAATGGACAAATACATTGAGAACCCGGTCTTGACCTGCAAGGGGGAGGAGAGAATTATCGCATGGCATAATACGGTAATCAGAGACAACAAGGGCCTGATTAACGGTACCCTCAGTTCCGGGAAAGACATAACCGAGCGCAAGAAGGCGGAGAATAAGTTAGCATCATCGGAAGAGAAATACCGCACACTGGTAGAGAATGCCAGCGAGGGGATTACCATTATCCAGGATGGAATAACAAAATATGCCAATCCTGCTCTAGCGGAAATGTGGGGCGGTACCGTCGAGGAAATTATTGGCACACCATTTACTGATTATGTCCATCCTGATGATCTTCCCGGAGTGGTGGAACGTTACAGATCGAGAATGATTGGCAATGAAGTAGAACAGTTTTATGAGACACGACTCAGGCGCAAGGACGGAAGCAAGGCCCATGCTGAACTGAAAGCAAGTATCATCACATTTTACGGAAAACCCGCAAGCCTAATAATCATACGTGATGTTACCGAGCGCAAACGGGCAGAAGAGGCGCTTGAAGGAAACGAGAAAAGATATAGAGAACTGTTTGATCTTGCTCCCATCGGATACCATGAATTGGATATTCAGGGGCGCATTACCCGGGTGAACCACACAGAACTCGAC
>JBEKCL010000219.1:0-5673 GCA_050014895.1 Dehalococcoidia bacterium | reverse complement strand
GGATCATAGAAATCCGGTATTGTGCTGACATGCTCGTAGCCGAGAGTTAAATATAGCGACCTCGCCGCTTTATAATTGGGATTTGAGGATGTTTCTATTAGAACCATGCGGCCGCCCAGGCTCCTGATATGCTCTTCCCCAAGCTTGAACAGTGTGCTCCCGATTCCCTGTCCGTGAAGTTTCGGTGTCACGGCAGCCCAGTACATGTCCCATGTACCACGCGTTAGGGGGGTTGGCCCGTAGCAAAGATAACCCGCTACCTGGCCCTTATACTCGGCCACGTAGAAATAATAGCCCGAGCCCGTCGGATCATTAAAATAATCGTCGATGACCTCTTCGGCTACGACTATTTCTTCCGGTAGGAAGGCCTTTGTTTCTTCCACTATCTCTAAGATACGTGATTTATCCGATGCCTGAATGCCTCTGATTTTAACTGCCATTGTCTACTCCAATGCGAGGTCGACTATTTTCTGGATAAGCTGGCTATAGCTCATCCCGATCGCCGCAGCCTGGCGGGCAATGCCCAGTTCAGGTGTGACGTCGGGGTTAGCATTGACCTCGAGCACCTTTATTGTACCGTCCATGTCCTGCCGCATGTCTACTCGCCCATATCCCCGGCAGCCTGCTGCTTTAGCCGAGGTCAGCACGACATCTATTATGGTTTTTCGCAGGATGCTGTCTATTTGCGCCGGGCAGCACACACCGGTGCCCTTATAATATTCCGTTTCTTCAAACCATTTCGACTCGAAAGTCAATATACGGGGCAATTCGGGAGGCAGCGTGTATGTTATTTCCGATATTTCGATGAGGGAAAGGTCACGATTTCCCAGTACGGAAGCGTTGAATTCACGTCCGTCGATGAACTCCTCCACCAGTGCAGACCCGCGGAAACGTCCGCTGACTCGCTCAACCATGGTTTTGAGCTCCGCCAAATTATATACCACGTTTTCCGGTGATAGCCCGTGACTGGCATCTTCGTCTTTGGGTTTTACTATGCATGGGAGTTGTAGTTTAAAGCCTTTAACGGTATCCGGTGTCAGTACCATTGAAGCTGGCGTGTCCACGCCGACTTTCTGCAGTACTTTCTTAAACTCGGCTTTGTCCAATGTAAGTGCGAGCACACTGGAAGGGTTGCCGGTGAAGGGAATGCCCATGTCTTCCATCATTTTCGCTACCACGGGTTCAGAATGGGGGAGGTCCTCGAAGCCTTCAAAGAGGTTGAATACGACGTCAGCCTGTATTGCTTTTAAAACAGCCGGTACCGATTCTATGGGCAGGCGCAGTGGCACCTTTTCAACGCTGTGCCCAAGTTCCAGCAGGGCTTTTTTCACTGCCACCACCTCTTCAAGCACCCCGATAATGGCCTCTTCCTCACCGAAGTCGACAATTGGACTGTCGGTGACAGGCTCGTTGTAGATGATAGCTACTTTCAACGGCATTATTTATATCTTGCCAACGTAGCCTCAAATATTGCTTTAATGAGTTTGTTATAGGTCCATCCCATTTTATACGACATGATCGGCAAATCGCCGGAGTTTGGATTTAGACCCGGCAGAGGGTTGACTTCCAGGAAATACGGTATGCCATCTTTCCCCACCCGGAAGTCCACCCTGGAAAAGTCCCGGCATCCCAGCGCCCTGTATGCATTGAGGCTTGCTTCGGTTATGCGCTTCATTGTGCTTTTGCCAAGCTTGGCCGGGCATTCATATTTCACCAGGTTGCGCCAATCCCTCTTGACTTCCAGCGAATAGACGAAAGTCTTAAACTTTTTTTTCGGTATCACGCGCATGATTCCCACGATGGCGGGCGGCGAATTTTCCACCATTCCCACGGTGACCTCATCTCCCTCAATATATTTCTCTATGAGAACAGGCTGATTATATTGCTTGAGCAGTGTCCGGGTAATTGACCTGGCTTTACCTGCCGTATTGGCCCTGGATGTCAGCCGTATACCCTTACTGGAACCCTCATAGGCAGGTTTTATGAACGCCGGTAATGGAAAATCTCTGTCGGAAAGGCCCCTGAGAGCGGCCTGCGAACTGACCAATAGCCAGGGAGGTGTTGGTACACCGGCCGCCTGGACAAGCTGTTTGGTCAGCGGTTTATCGAGGGTTATGGACAGGGTCTGTGGGTCCGAGCCGGAGTAAGGGATATTGAGCATTTCCAGCACGGCCGGGACCTGTGCTTCGCGGCTGCGCAGGTTGCCCCTGCCTTCAGCAATATTAAAGACAATATCCACCTTCGTTTTAAGAGCTTTTGAGAGGAATTGCCTGCCGCCTCCAAGCTTTACGGTGGTGTGACCGAGGGCGCGCAGGCCGGAGGCTATGGCGTTGACAACTTCCAATGAGTCATACTCTTCCAGGGCGTCTTCGGCGATGTTCTGGCCTACTTCAATGTCGTCTTTAAGGTCGTAGGCCAGGCCGATTCTCATGAGGTCCTTTTACGCGTGCACCAGCTCCAGGGCCATCTGGAGGTCATTTGGCTTACGGCGGCCGTTTCGTCCGCCTGCATTCGCCAGTGGCCTGGGATTGTGGTAGCGGTATTCCTTGCCCAGGTAGTTTCTAAATACCAACTGTCCATCGGCGCGGGATATGAGGTAGTTCGCCTGAAGGGGCACTTTGCCGCCGCCGCCGGGCAGGTCGATTACGTAAGTTGGAACAGCCAGTCCCGAAGTATGGCCGCGCATACCCTCGATGATCTTCAGGCCCTTTTCCACGGTTGTCCGTAAATGTTCGGTGCCCTCAACCTCGTCGGCCTGGAAGAGATAGTACGGCCGGATTTTAGATTTGAGAAGGCCGTGACACAGGCTCAGTTGCTTTTCAACCGAATCGTTTATGCCTGCAAGCAGTACCGACTGGTTGTTGACAGGGATGCCGTGCCGCAGTATTTTGTCGCAGGCAGCCTTCGCCTCGTCAGTCAGCTCGTTGGCATGGTTGAAATGTGTGTTCAGCCAGATAGGGCCATACTTGGAAAGCATTTCACATAGCTCGTTGTCTATACGCTGCGGCATCACCACGGGTACGCGGCTGCCTATGCGGATGATCTCCACATGCTCTATATCACGGATTTTCTTTATTATACTTTCCAGATGCTTGGTGGACAGCGTGAAAGGGTCTCCGCCCGATATGATTACATCCCTGATACCGGGATTACTGCGGATGTACTCTATCATGCGGTCGATCTCTGAGGGAGGGCGTACCCAGCGACCGTGCCTCCACTCGCGTTTGCGCGTGCAGTGGCGGCAGAACATCGGGCAGATGTCTGTTACGACCATTAATATGCGGTCCGGGTAGCGGTGCACCAGGCCCGGTACTACCGAATCCCTTTCCTCTTCGAGCGGATCTTCGGATAAGATACCTGCCAGCGCAATTTCCTCGAAAGCGGGCATGGCCTGTTTTCTTACAGGATCATTTGGATCGTCCTGGTCAATCAGGCAAAAATAATATGGGGTGATGGAAATAGGGTATTTTTCCGTGACCAGTGTCATGTTGATCTGGTCACGTATGGAGAGGGGAATGATTTTACAAAGTGCTTCTACACTGGTAATGCGGTTGCGGAACTGCCATTTCCAATCATTCCAATTTTCGTCGGGCACGCCGCTGAAGAACTTCTCTCTGTTCCTCAGCAAACGCAAGCTTGGTGGTTCTTCTACTTCGGTTGCAGGGTGGCCTGGAGGTTCCTCTTCTGCTGAGAGTTCGAATAAGTCTTTTTGTTTGGTCGTCGTTGCTTGCGCCACTTTGGGCTGTGCCTCCTTCAAATTACTAAATTTTTTCCTATTTGCCGCAATCGTATTTTTTATTCTTTGTTTTTTTATAACACTAATAAAATTGCATGTCAAGTATTTTTGGCAAAAATTTTCAAAAATTTTCCCAATCGAAGCTACGATGGATTTTCAGGCGCGATTTTTAGGCCGTTTTTCCGACAATTACGTATACGAATAGAGTGTTGAAAACAGCCCGGATGAAAGTTTTTTTATTTATACTTTATCCGCCTTTTGCCAATGCATCGTAAAATGCTCTCCAGAAGGGGTCGACTACGGGATGGACCAGTTTTCCAGACTTGCCATTCTTTATCAGGGTCATACCTTTGCCGGCTTCAGTGAGTTCGCCTACGATAGATGCCTTGATGTTCTTTTTCTTCAGTGCATTTATGATATTCTGTGCTTTATGGGGCCGGCAGGAAATAATCAAAGTGCCTTCGCTTATGGAAGCGTAGGGGTCGATATGGAAATATGAGCATATTTCTTTAACGCAATCTTCGACTACGATGTTTTCCATCTCCACGGTGACGCCCAGTCCGGCCGCCTGTGCAATCTCGAAGAGCCCGCCCCAGATCCCGCACTCTGTGGCATCATGCATTGCGGTCACACCGTTTTCCCTGACACCTACCGAAACTGCTGTCATGGCATCTTCGACCGTCGACATCTTGAAGAAAATATCCTGGGCCCTGCGGCTGAAATCGGCGCCGAACTCTTTTTCCAACAGTTTGGGAAACATTGTGGCGAAAATGCCCGAGGCTTCGATGGCTGGCCCCTTGGTGATGATAATCTTGTCCCCGGCCCGGGCTAATTTGGGCGTAACATACTGGTCCATTTCCCCCACTCCAATGATGGTGGCGCCTCCTACCATGGGATAGTGGCAGTTCTCATATCTGCCGGTATGGCCTGTTATAACCGTGATCCCCAGCTTCTGGCATTCGCTGTGCATTTTTTGCCAGACTAAATCAAGCTGTGCGCTCGTCATTTCCATGGGCAGGTTCAAGTCTATTGACATATACCTTGGCTTCAAGCCGCTGGTTGCAGAGTCAGACGCGATAATATGAATAGCGAACCATGCCGCGGGTTCCCAACCGTACTCGGGCACAATAAATACGGGGTCTGTCGTAAACGAGACCGCTTTTCCACCGATTTCGGCTATCCCCACATCCACCCCGTTCTGGGGTCCCACCAGCACGCTTTTGTCCTTTGCACCCAGGAAGGGCAAAATCATCTTTTCGAACACATCCGGTGATATCTTTCCGATTTCGGGCATTTCAGTCATGCTGATAACCTCCATCAATGAGCAATTAATTAAAAAAATAACCAGAAGCTGGAAATTAACTTCTGGTTCAGTAGTACTTCCCTACGCTCGTATTACCGAGATCAGGTTTTAAGGGTCGTCCCGATACTAATCGGGGCTCTCAGCCTTCCAGCTCCCCTAGTAGATATTCAATTGCTGTTTAATTTATCAATAACATTCCCCAAAGTCAAATACGGTTTATCGGTATTCAGCCGCGCTGTCAGTGATGCTGTTCAGTTTGATCTCGGTTATAGTCGCCTGCCAGGCGGAGGAAATTTTAGTAGCAGGTATACCCAGGGAATCTGACATTTTATTGAATATTGCTGAGAGATAACCGGATGCATCTTCTGCGAGAAATTGAGGTGTTTTAGCCGGGCCGTCCTGCGAAATCCCGGATTGCGGAGAAGGTGGGATGGTATCGGATTGTGCATCCTCGTAGGCCTGTGTGAACTCATCTATCGGGACACCTAACCTGTCTGCTGTTTTCGCCAGCACGATTGTTATGGAATCGTCAGTGTACGGCAAAATGGACTGTTGATCGTTAGAGGGCTGGCGAAATTGCTGCTCACTGGATGTTGAGCTGACCCGGGTTGTGGATGCCTGGTGAGCATTTATG
>JBEKCL010000218.1:0-6675 GCA_050014895.1 Dehalococcoidia bacterium | reverse complement strand
GCCCCGGAGCGGTGATAAACTCCGGTTCCGCCAGATTGCGGAATTTTATTTGAACGGCGACACCTTCCGTAAGCTGGCCCACACCACGCAGTACTGCTACCGACACATAATTGATGATTACCTGCTGCCCCGGTGGGGTGATCAGTTCGCCGTAGACATCAAGGGTCTAGCGGTCGAGGAATGGCTGCGGTCTCTTGAACTTGCTGGTCCAACACGAGGGAAAACCAAGTACGTCATGATGGCGGTCTTCCTTCATGCCGAGAAATATGCCGGCAACGGCCGCTATTAACGCCGATAATGCCCATGTCAATGTGAAGATCACCCTGACGTTAATACCTCGGGCCTGGGCTACCTTGTGACTTTCTGCGGTGGCCCTCATTGCCAGGCCGTATTTAGACTTCTGGAAAAAAAGTGCAAACGCTCCAATAACCAAAATTGTGACTATGAATGCACCTATGAGAATAGTGGAAAAAGTTGTGTTACCTATAGATACAAAATCACCTGGGAAGAAATTGCTTATTACTTGCACGTTTCCTCCCCATATGACCAAGGTAATTCCGTTAATAAACGATACTAGTGCTAACGTGACCATCATCTGTGTGCCTATAGGCTGGCCGATCAGCGGCTGCATAGTCAGTCGATTAGCAAGAGCCCCTACTACGAAGGCTATCACAAGCGACAGGGGAAAACTGATCCATACGTTAAGTCCAAGCTGGTTCGCCAACGCATAGTAGATAAATCCGCCTAGCATTACGAACTGCCCAACGGCAAAATTGAAAACCCCGGTGGCTTTACAAATAAGCACTATACTTAAAGCTATTAGACCATAAATGCTCCCAACCATAATGCCGGTGGCAAGATATTGAAGCACAGCATCCATGCGTTCACCTAATCCAATTTATTTATTTTTATAGCGGTTCTCGTAGTTCCTTTTCTCCCGTCACGGTAAGTGACAGAAGCCTCCACGGTCAGTTCTTCGGCGCCGCTATACAGAGCATCTAGCAGTTCCTTATACTTCTCTTCGACGTAGGTTCGCCGCAGCTTGCGGGTTCTGGTTAACTCCGCCTCATCTGCATCAAATTCTCGGTGCAGATTTGCAAATTTCTTTATACGCGTGTCGGTTGATAATAATCTGTTGACCTTCTCAATTTCCTTGCGGACTAAATTAATTACCTCGGGTTTTTGAGTTAGATCTACAAACGTGGTATAGGGTATTCGCTTTGCTTCAGCCCAATGACCTACGTTGTCCAGGTCAATATTGATTATGGCTGACACATAATCATATTTCTCGTCGCCTATGATTATTGCCTCCTTAATATACTGGCTGAACCTCAGCCTTATCTCGATATATTGCGGCGAGAATTTGTGTCCTCCTGCCAGTTGCCGCAGGTCATCCATTCTGTCCATCACAATCAGATGACCACTTTCGTCGATATTTCCAAAGTCTCCTGTATAGTACCATCCATCTATAATCTTTTTATTGGTTGATTCCGGATCCTTGTAATACCCCGAGAACATATTCTGACCGCGTACCAGCACCTGTCCTTCGCCAGACAATCTTATATCCATACCGACAGCCGGCGGGCCAGTGGTTTCAGGTTTAAGGTTACCAGCAAAATGTGTAGCTACCATGGGGGCCTCTGAAAGACCGTAGCCTACCTCAATGTTCACACCCATCGATTGGAAATATAGGATCATGTCGGGGCTTATCGATGAGCCGCCGGTCCTGGCCACCCTGACCTGTGTCAAACCGAATTTATCCAGCAGGTTCCTATAGACCAGCCAATACCCGATGAAATACAGTAGACGCCAAAGAATATCAGGATTCTTATTTTTTGCGATGAAATAGCTTTTTTTCATCGCAATAGGTATAAAGCAGCTGTACATGAATCTTTTTAAGGCGCTAGTATTGCTGATTTTGGCCTGTACAGTGCGCATTACGCTCTCCCAGTTCCTTGGCCCCCAACCCAGAACCTCCGGGCCTATTTCCCGGATGTTCTCCATGATCGTCTCCGGCTTCTCCACAAAGTTCACAGTGAATCCTGCAACTAGGCTGGCTGCTACAGCGCTAATCTGGTCTGCAACCCAGGCAGGTGAGAAAAAAGCCACATAGTTATCATTGCTTGATAAGTTATCGTATTTGGCCTGGGTTGAAGCTACGTTTATCAATGCCCTATGACTTATCATCGCTGCTCTTGGCAAACCGGTTGTGCCCGATGTGTAGCAGAAGACACATATATCTTCACCATTGCCCCTATTGATGTTTTCCTCAAATAGTCCGGCATGTCCGGCTTCGTATTTTTTCCCCTCTTCAACGAGATCAGTGAAACTCATCAGGACTGGATCATCATAGCCCCACAAGCCCTTTTCGTCCCAGTAGATAACTTTTTTCAACTGGGGCAAATCTGCCTTTATCTGTAGTATCTTATCGACCTGCTCCTGGTCTTCAGCTACCACGAAACTAGCGTCAGAATGAGTGATGAAGTACTTAACTTCATTAGGCATGCAATCAGTAAATATGCCCGCCGGCGTGCAACCTGCTGCCTGCGCTGACACTTCAGCCCAGATCCACTGGGGCTTGCTTTCCCCAATAATGCAAATTTTGTCTCCCTGCTTGAGACCTAAACTGATCAGGCCAAGCGACAGCCATTTAACTTGGTCATAATAGTCCTTCCACGTATAGGGCTTCCAATAGCCCATCTCTTTTACACGCATGGCCGTTTTGCTTTCGCCATAAAATTCATAGTTATGTTTCAAGTATTTGGGCAACGTATCTAACATTTGGCTGTTCATTTTGCCGGCTCCGACGAATCGATTTCTTCGCCCAAATATGCCTTTATTACATTTGGATTAGACTTGATAACTTCGGGCGTGCCTTCGGCGATCTTTCTGCCAAAATCTAATGTAACGATCCTGTCAGCTATATCCATCACCACGCCCATATCATGCTCAATTAGAATTATTGGAATTTTACGTAGGTCGTAGATATCCAGTATAAATCTGGCCATGTCCTCTTTCTCTTCGGCATTCATGCCAGCCATGGGTTCATCCAATAACAGGAGCTTGGGTTCCAGAGCTAGTGCACGCCCCAAATCCACTTTTTTTCGTTGTCCGTACGGGAGAGCCCCAACCACTTTTTTCCGGATATCCTGCATGTCAAGCAAGTCGATAATGCCCTCCACTACACGCCTGTGCTGGATCTCTTTCTTATGTTCGGGTCCAAAATATATCGCGCCGGCGAGGAAATTTGGCTTCAGGTGAATATGGCGCGCCGCCATTAGATTGTCCAATGTAGTTAGGCCCGTATATAACTGCATATTCTGGAAAGTGCGGGCTATTCCCATTTCGGCTATTTTGTACGAGGGCACGCGGTTTAAATTTTTGCCTTCGAAGAAGATGTTGCCTTTTTGAGGGCGGTAGAAACCGCTTATGCAATTTAATAGAGCTGTTTTACCAGCCCCATTAGGTCCAATAATTGCTAGAATCTCGACCTCATTCAGTTGAAGACTCACTCCTGACAGGGCTGCCAGACTGCCAAAACTCAGGCTGATGTCATCAACCTGCAATTTAACTCCGGTGATTGCCTTGTTTTCAATCATTGTACATACTCATCTGATCAATTGCCCAGTGCTGTAACTGAAGACGCCGCATCCCAAGATGCATCATTCCTCAACTTCGAATTCGACAACGATTTCACAACAATCCTCGCCCGTTGTCATGTATTTTTGCCCCTTAGCGTGTAGTCTTGGATTAACTGTTTGAGCGATGGCCTCTTCGCAACCTATCAAAACCTGAGGGCACGTGCCGGGAAATACTCTGCCGTACTGCGCAGCATATGGGCATTTTTTAACACGCATAAGTCCGCGCGTTGGTGTCGCTTCAAATTCTCCCTCCATACCCATCCCTTTGCCAAAATATGACTCCACTTTCACCCAGTCCCCAATTCCGCCATCTCCCGTTTTTGCCCCGGCTAATTTGATAGCCGCAGGTACAATACGGCCGTACTTTTTTTGCATGGCTTCACGCAGAATGGCTATCCCTTCTTCACCGTAGCGATCATTCACGGCCTTACAAAGCGTGCCGATCATTATTGCATCATTTTCCAGCATACCCTGGAATTCGGGCGTTATATTCATCTCAACCTCCATTTAGCTCAATGGACTTCGACCTTAGTTGATCCTTTATCTTTCGTCATGCCACAGCTTCATGTGATGTCGATGTTCTTGTGTAATCATCTCTTTTGGAAAATATTTGTCATAGAACTCAACATCATGGTGATGGACCTGTAACCATACTGGCAGCAGTTTAGTATCGAAGGTCGCGGGAACCCTCCCATACTGGTCATATAAATAGTTGAAATATGACTTGACTTGCTGCAAGGCCAATTCCGAAGGCCTATTAAAGTCCGGTTGGATTTTTTCCCAGTTTTTGAAGGGGGTCATTCCACGGTATTCTGCAGAATAGATACCATTGGACCCGTACTTTTTTTCATAGAAAGCTTCGACAGCCTCGTCCATGTTCTTATAGTAAGGTGGACAATATGCTTCAAATAAGCCGTCAAGGCCGACCGGATTCGACTTGCCATCTTTGGTAATGGTGGCACGGAAGCCCAGGCCCTTGCTAAAAGGAGTCACCCCTAGAACAATCTGACCGGTATAGCCGCTAAACATGATCGCACCTAATCCCATAGCCTCAGCAACAAGATGGACGTTCTCTAACATTAAATAGGCTGGCGCTATGTTGCCATACAGCAGATTTACCTCCGTAGATGAAAGTGGTATTTCCGGCCCTTTCAATTGCCCGCTATCGATGAATTTCTGTAGCCCGGCTGATTGATTTTTTATGTCGTCGACCATCCTATACCCGTAGCCTTCCCTGTCATAAACCGACAACATGAAATTGATATACTCTTCCGACTGGTCAACAACTGGTATGAAGACCGTGGTCCCGGGTTTATTGATATTCCAACTCATAGTGCCGCCCAGCAATTTTGGGATAAACTCCACGCGTTCGTTTAATATTCTTGTGCAGCTTCCCCTGTACTGTGTGAGTATCCTGTACCAATCGTCTATGTTTTCGATCTCAACGTGTTTGCTTGCTTGCCCGGGGTCATAAAGAAAAGTTCCGCTATCATTAGTGAAAAATAGCTTAGTATTGTGGACATTACAGGGGCACGGCGTGGCTTTCCCCACCCAACTACCGAATATGTTTCCGGAATGTTTCGTAGGTAGATCTCCGGTGATCATCCCCGTAACACCGGAACCTGCCCAACATAGAATTGCCAATTCATTTTCGTTTAGCGAGGTAGGACTTGATCTTGATTCGTGATGCATCACCCCTTCTGGAGATGTACATCCCTGAGGAAACCTGCGTCCCCTGCGTCGAGCAATTGCCTTAAGCACAGGATACTGAAACGCTTTTTTAATTTCAGCTTTATTAGATGATGTATCCTTATTCACTATTGCCCCCTATTCTGAAACAACTTATTCTCGCCACTCAAGAACATCATTCTAAGGGCAAGAAAAATCTGATTTTACTTAGGTCGACCGGACCAACAAGTAATGGGGCTGATTTTTTTCCAAATTCCCTGTAAAGGACATACTCGAGCGTGCCTTTTTCCTTCTTGACCACGGGCACCATCTGTAGGAAGAGCTTCTCCAACTCAGCACCTTTTCCGGGAATGGTCCGCAACGGAGCCATTATTACTATTCCCTTCATTTAAATCCTCCTTTGTGCAAAAATTATTTGTTAATTTTTTATTTTATAGCCAAAAGCTGACTGATAAGACTCAATGCACCTGGCAATAGAACCTCTGTTTAGAGAAATCTACAGGCGAAATCAATATTGGCCCTGACTTGTCAGCGAATTCTCTCAAGTAATCGGTAGAGCAATGGCATTCGGAGGATTGCTTATCGACATACTTCTCAAATAATACGAACCGGTCGCAATCGTTTTGCTGCCGGTATAAAGAATAAGCTAATGTGCCTTTCTCGCGTCGAACAAGCGGCAAGAGCTCTTTGTAGAGTTTAACCAACTCATCTCCCTTTCCTGGGCTAGCTCTCAAAGGTGCGAGCACTACTATCACTGATCCGCTATTAGTCATTTTTTTCTGGTCATCACCTTTCTTTTGCCTTTTGTGTCGCACAAGCCATTTCAAGAATATTTGTAGAACCCTTTTCCAACTTTTCTGCCGAGCTTGCCCTGCTTAACCATGTCATCGAGAAGACTACTGCGGGGAGCTAATCCTTCTTCACCAAGAAGCCTATAGGAACGGGCTCCATTGGCGTATGTATCTATTCCCGCTTCATCCGCCATTTCAAAAGGCCCTCGTTTCCACCCGTAACCTTCTCTCATACCGAAATCAATGTCTTCCGGGGTTGCGATCCCCTGGGCCACCAGATCCACTGCTTCTCTAATTGCCGAGCCCCATATACGATTGAAAACAAAACCGGGTATGTCTTTGTTTACCCTGACCGGGCGTTTGCCGAGTGAAATGGCGAATTTACAAGCTCGGTCGAATACCTCATCAGAAGTTTTGTCTCCTTTTATTATCTCCATGAGTCCCATTAAGGGAACAGGATTGAAGAAATGAATTCCTACAACTCTTTGAGCATGTTGGGTCGCGGCGGACAAAAGTGAAACCGGAATTGTAGAAGTGTTGGTCCCTAGCACGAT
>JBEKCL010000217.1:0-5703 GCA_050014895.1 Dehalococcoidia bacterium | reverse complement strand
GAACGGGCTTGCTGCTTTGCCCCTTGCAGGATATAGGATTTCCCAGCAAAAAGTGAAGCGGGGGGCAATCACTGCAACATTGGCCAGGGTTGGACTTGAATATAAAAGCGCACATGAACGGTCCTATGATGACATCGCAAAACTGATATCTTCAAGCAAGCTGTCAGAGAAGGTAAAGAAGCAGGTTAACGCAATCTTTCTCCGGCTTGGAGAAGCCGAAGCTGCAATTCATGGCGTAACTTTAAAGAAAGTCCATTTCCACGAGGTGGGCGCTGTGGATTCACTAATTGATATCGTGGGATCAGTAATAGGGTTCGACCTGCTCGGTATCACACAGTTTTACTCTGCACCATTTCCACTGGCAATGGGTTCCGTGGAATGCCGTCACGGGATCTTACCCCTGCCGGCTCCGGCTACTCTTAACCTTATTTCATCAAAAAATGCTCCTGTTATTAACCCGTCTCATGCAGGCATGGAAAGAACAGAACTAGTTACTCCTACGGGGGCAGCCATCGTAACAACACTGGCCGAGTTTCAGCGTCCGTCTTTGAACCTGGCAACGATCGGCTATGGAGCCGGAAGCAGGGACCCTTCGGAATATCCTAACGTGATGCGTCTATGGATTGGCGAGACATCGCTGGCAAATGACGAAGGCGGCATGGTTTTGCTCGAAACAAATATCGACGATATGAATCCACAGATATATGATTTTGTAATGGAGAAGCTATTCAAACAGGGTGCGCTGGATGTTTGGATGACTCCAATCCAGATGAAAAAGAACCGCCCGGCTATAATGTTGAGTGTACTGTCTCCAGGTAATTTAGAATCCACGCTGGCAGAAACCCTGATGAAGGAAACTACCACACTGGGAATCAGGGTGCGCCCTGTGTTCCGGCACATTGCCGACCGCGAAAGCAGCGTAATTAATACCAGCTTTGGACAGGTGAAAATCAAAGTGAAACGTTACAAGGGCGAAGTTCTAGGCATTAAGCCCGAATACGACGAATGCCGCAAAATAGCAACGAGCAAGGGTATCCCCCTCAAGGAAGTTTACCTTGTTATTGAAGACGAAGCCCGCAAGTCTCTTGCGCTACTGCCGCCGGATACAGTGCAATAAAGCGGTCTTCGAAAATGCCTGATTAGTGCAGCTTATTGAGCAGGTTTGGTAATTTGCCTTCCACGTATAGTTTGACTGCTTCGTCAATATTCGTGACATCGGTTATTATGGGCTCAATTTTATAGCTCTTCATACTTTCATAGGCGCCCATTCCCATACCACCCGCTATTAATACCTGGCTGTCTTTAATCGCTTCAGCCATACTTGCGTGTTTTTGCTGGGAGGAGGCATCAAAACCATGCTTGGCCCCATGAGCCGAATGCGGCCCATCGGTAGATGCGAAATGGCTGTGCCCCATCTTCGGCCGCTTATCCTTTCCGGTTATTTTGCCATTCTCTACCGTATAGACGACGTACCATGATGCGCGTCCGAAATGTTGGCTTATAGTAATCTCATCATCCGTAACGACTGCAATTTTCATTGTATTCCTCCTTAGTATATCCAGATTATTAATTTCAAGTGAGTCTTGATTAATTTGCCTCTGCAATACGAATGTCCCTCCCTCTACTCTTATTGCTTTCCCTTCAAGCAGGCCCTCTGCTATCTTTTTTCTGGCCGATTTCAGCACTCTCTGAAATGTTGGACGCAAGATATTCATTTGCCGGGCGCATTGCTCCTGTTCCAGGTCTTCAATGTCCCGCAGTCTCACTGACTCAATCTCCTCAAAAGACAAACACACTTCAGATAAAAGCCGCAGCGGCACTCCAGCCGGTTTGAAATATGTGACCCCGGGCAGGAAGGAGACTCTGCAGCATTTTCTTGGTCGCGACATTGGGTTTCACCCTGGTATTATGGGCATATGCTCATAATAAGTGTAGCAACAGGCATATTCACATGTCAAACCACGAGATCAATATTGCGGCAGGAAGTGGCCTTGCGAATAGCGAGTTGCTGCAATGACCGCTGATAGTGGACGTCAATAAGAAGGAGTTAATGACCGCTTTATTGACTGTAAAGAAATGGTACTTAACGCTTATCCGGGGCGACTGTATTTAAGCTGATTCCCAGTTTATATAGGGGCCTTTAATGTCCGGCATAGCGTTTACGATAAGCTCCACCAGTCCGCCGTAATGAATACCGCATTTTTCCTGCACGCCGTAATAGTTGAGTAATTCTCTAATCTGTCCCTTGCAATTGGAACAAGGCGCACACACGTATTTATGTATGTCCGGTGCCATCACGTCTTGAAAGGCGTTTAAAATTTGCCTTAGCTTCATTCTGCCTGCCACTGCCGATCTCCAGTCAGAGAAGTTATATGAGTCCATAATGGCAAAACCGCTTCCGCCGCCGCAGCAGTAGTTGTCAACGCCATGGGGCTCCATTTCACGAAAATCAGGGCATATCTTTCGCAGTATATTCCTCTGCGGCTCAACAATACCACTTAATCTCACAAGGTTGCAGGGATCATGCAAAGTTACAGGGAAATTGTTGCGCGACGGGTCCAGCTTCAATTTACCCTTGCATACCAGGTCTTCCAGCAGGGGCATGGCGCTTTCACGTGGAATATTAAGATCGCCGTTGAACAACCTGTCACCGATGACAAGCATCGCCTTATTGGCATGACCGCATTCGCCAACTACTATTCTTTTCACCCCAAGGTCCCTGGCAGTTTGCATATGTCGCAGGGCAATTCGTGAAAATTGAACATCGTCATACCACACGCCGTAATTGACGGCGTCGTAGCCCATCATTTTGCTTGAGAGTGTCCAATCAAGGCCAGCAGCTTCAAAAATAATGGCGAACGCAGCAACGTTTTCAGGCCAGGCTATAAATTCACCTGCGTTGTGCATCAGCAGGATGTCAGCGCCCTGTTTATCTACAGGAAGCTTGAAGGATTTGCCGGTTTTGTCTTCGATTTCTCCTTCGATAAATGCTACGAAGCTGTGAAATGCTTTTGGGGTGGTACCCGTACTTGATCCGGTTTGCAGTTGCTTTACAGTACCGCTTTCGTGGATCTCTTTGGGAGCTATACCCAATTCTTGACTAAAGAGTTTTCGTAACTCGTGCGCTATGAGACCGTTATCAACACCAATGGGACATGACTGAGCGCAGCGACGGCAAAGATTACAGCGATAGGCTAGTTCTGCCAGCCTCGAAACCGTCGTGTAATTTAAATTGATATCACTGCCCGTGAACCTGGACAGTAATTTACCTTCTTTCCTGATGAACTTACGTATTATCTTGCGCAATACTTCTGCCCTGTAGGTTGGCCTGTAGATTTCCTGCTTACCACTCTCTGTATAAATATGGCAAGCCTCACTGCAGTTCTGACATTTAGCACAATTCTCCAGGGACAGCATAAGCGGCTGCAGGAAAGTCCAGTTATTTTCTTTTTGGAGAAGCTTTGTCAAACCTGAAAGGAATTTATTTATGAATGCTTCTTCCTCTTCCGGACTTTTGGGCAACATAAGGCCTATAGCCGACACCCCGTCCAGAGACGCATCAATCTTCTGACGCTGCTCAGCAGTCAGCTGCTTCATCTTTGGCTGACCCTGACTGTCGTTGTATGGATACGGCAGAGGCACGAGTTCTTCGGGCGCGAGCTCGACCAACTGCGTCGACGGTTCGGCAATATCCTTTAAAGAAATCTTCTTTTTCATTTACTAGCTATCCGCTCTGTCCCCTTTACCTGTGCCGGCAGCCTGCTCCGACCACGTTTTACCTTGCTGAATATGTGGGCCTGACCAGCTTTCCTTCTGTGTTAAAAGTTCACTGACCTCCCGGGAGAGCTTGCTGCCCTTTGAATTTGGTTCATCATCCCAGCGCACTTTATGATATGTGAAATATTTAGCTACATAGTGCAGCATTCGCGTAAATGGCATGTAAGCTAAAAACAGCGATAACAGCAATAAGAAAGTAATAAAAATAGGACCGGCTGCTGCTGCATTCAAAGTAAAAAGGCCCTGCATATAGTTACGCGCCAATCCAAATGTGGGATCTTCGAAAATCCACGCGGCCAGGCCGGTTGCAAAGATAATTAAAATACATACCAAATTGAAATAATCGATTGGATCTGTGTATGTTTTGAGATCTTCGTCTACCAATCTTTTTATTAGCAGTCCTGCTGTGCCAAGGACGCCCAAAGCGAATGCAATAACACCTGCAATTAATGTTAGGTAGCAAACAATCCCAATGCCCACATACGAAGAAGCAAAGGTAACTGGAACGCCGTACATGGATAAGATCGCACCCACTGCAAGAAGCACCGCCCAGGTTAGCAGCAGGAAAAGCCCGATATGGAAAGGATAAACGAAATACCAGAACCCTCGTTTGTTCTTGAAATACTCTTTGAAGAACAGTATCTCTCCCATAAAAGTATTGAATTCGCCAAACGGGTTGATGCGGCGGGGACGATGCCACCATCCCAGGTCTTCGAGATATGAACCGCCGTATGGCCGTCCTTTTTCATGCGCTACCGGATAAAGCTCCCACCTGAGGTGAACAGGCATCCTGGCATACCTGACCGCCCTCCACGTAATCGCAACGGCGAAGATAATTAAACATGCATATATAACTAACTGCAACCACATCTCTAAGACCGAACCTTCCCATTGAGGAGTTTAGACACATCCGGTCGGTTTAGGCAACCCGGCGACTTTGCAACCACCTTTAGCTGGCCCACCAGGAAATAATACATATATCTTTTTGAGATCAAATCCAGTCTGCTTGATTACCATTCTTACCGGGGGTGCAATGCCATATTCAAGGAAGTAATTACGCAGGTAGTTCACCAGCTTCCAGCGTTCCTCCGTCATAGGATAGGCATCTTCCGTCTTTGCGATATCTTCTGCGACAGCGTTGTCCCATTTTTCAGGTTCCTGGACAAATCCGTCCTCATCAATCTCGATTTCTTTTCCGCCGAGTGTAGCTTTAGGCATGTTGACTCTCCTGTTTATTTACTATCAGCCTGATATTTGTCAGGTGTTTCATCGAACTTCTTCTTGCAGGCCTTGCAGCAAAAGTAATAAGTCTTCCCTTTATATTCGGTGGTCCCCCGGGCTTTCTTTTCTTCAACTTCCATTTTGCATACAGGGCATGTAGCAGCCATTTTAATAACCTCCGTTTTATACGGTAATTTTGTTGGTACTCCGCCTGGTGGCAGCAAGTTTGATGAAATTGTGCGCCCATGACGGCACGCCCCAGGCATGAATATGTGTGTATGAGGCAAAAACGTTTTTGTACGTTATACCGTCCGATTGCCCATCTACCCCATGTCCACGCTTGATACGATAAGCATAAGTCAGTGCTTGTGTATTTTTTAGTCTTGAATAGTGAAATTCGTGACCTCGCAAGATGTAACCCTTTTCAAAGAATGGATTATCAGAGACAACCCCGGCTACGACGTAGCCGTGTCCCTGTGGCTTACTTTCAATTTCCACATCAGCCGGGATCACCCCGCACATCCGGTAAGCTTTGCCATCCCTCAAGATCGAGCGGCATAGATACATTAAGCCGGCACACTCTCCATAAATGGGCAGGCCGGCTTCGGCAGCCTCGCTTATATCTTTTCTGAGACTGGCATTGGCCTCCAAATCAGCGGCGTAAAGCTCTGGAAATCCTCCGCCGATATACAGGGCGTCGATGTC
>JBEKCL010000216.1:0-5728 GCA_050014895.1 Dehalococcoidia bacterium | reverse complement strand
GGATAAAAGTAAATTTAGGATCAAGCAATTGTGTTAATTTACGGAGGTTGGAGGCCAAAGCCATCTCTTCGAGGACAGCAAGTTCCTCATTAACAGCGTAGCATGCTCCTACAAGTGCCCCCATGCTGGTGCCGGCGATGTAATCAATTGGGATGTTGGCTTCCCTGAGGGCTTTGATCACGCCGATATGCGCAATGCCTTTTGCCGCCCCGCTCCCCAGCGCTAGCCCTATCTTTGCCCTGGTAGTAATTAACTCAGTCATATCGTCAATAGAAATCCTATATGGCGGAGAGAGTGGGATTCGAACCCACGGTAGCACGAGGCTACACACGCTCTCCAGGCGTGCCTGATCGGCCACTCCAGCATCTCTCCGTGACAACAACAACTAAAATGGCGGAGAGGGTGGGATTCGAACCCACGAGGCTCTCGCCCACCGCTTTTCGAGAGCGGCACCATCAGCCACTCGGTCACCTCTCCGCTGCCAGCTAATTATATCATCTGGAAATCATATGGATAAACTCAGTTATCCTATGGTTGCGTATTTAATGTCAACATTAAACTGGATATTCTATTGGATAGATATTTACAGGTGATATAATTTCACTTCACTTAAGCTATTAAAGGTATTAATATACACGAAATAATATAAAAAGAAAATATTGGCGTTATATGTTTTATTGAACTATCCGGGCGGTAGATGTACCTGTGCTTCTAGTATAGGCAGATTCATTCGGAGATAACCTGGTTTAACGTGCGGCGGGCATTTCGGCTGCCATGATCAAACGAAATGTGAGATAGATTTGCCAACTAAAAATTAAAATTGATATACTGTCAATTAGTTGTCCAACAGAATTATAGATCCGGAAGTGCATTATTGTCTGTTATAGCTTGTGAGCCCCTGTAGCTCAGGGGATAGAGCATCGGCCTCCGAAGCCGTGTGCGAGGGTTCAAGTCCCTCCAGGGGCGCATCGAATCCTTGCTATAGTTAAGTTAAAGAGAATATGAAACAGGATAATACTATCGAAATTCGTTGGCATGGCCGTGGTGGCCAGGGTGCAGTTACATCGGCTGAACTGACTGCGCTTGCAGCTATACATGAAGGGAAATTTGCCCAGGCTTTTCCTAGCTTTGGCCCCGAAAGGCGCGGAGCTCCCGTGCTGGCCTTCGATAGGATAAGTTCCGGACATCCCATCAGGGTACGTTCAGGGGTAACTAAACCGGATATTGTGGTCGTTCTGGATCCGGGTCTCGTCACACTAATAAATGTTACCGACGGTTTAAAGCCGGGTGGGACGCTGATAGTAAATAGCACCAAATCTATTGATGAGCTAAAGCAAGAATTTACCGGCGATTGGAAGCTGGGTGCTGTTGATGCAACTTCTATTGCTCGTGAACTACTGAAAGTGAACATTGTAAATACCACTATGCTGGGGGCTTTGATTAAATTGACCGGCGTGATCAAGCTGGAGTCTCTGGAAGAGCCTCTAAAAGCGAGGTTTGGGGCAAGGGCAAAATCGAATTTTGAAGCCTGTATGAAGGCATACGATAGTATCGTTATAAGTGAGATAACAACTTCAGGACCTAAGAAAGAAAAATCCTTCAAGGCCGAAAAAGTGCCAGGCTGGAAGGATTTGAAAGTAGGTTGTATTGTAACCGAGGCTGGTAATACCAAGCAGTTCCGCACGGGCGATTGGAAATCGCAGCATCCTGTTTGGGATGATGAAAAATGTATAAAATGCGGGATATGCTCACTGTTTTGTCCGGAGGGTTGTGTAAGCCAGGATAAAGATGGAAAATTCCGGGGTAATATGTTTTATTGCAAGGGTTGCGGTATTTGTTCACATGAATGCTGGCCCCAGGCAATAAGCATGGTCGAGGGAGCAGAATAATGGCATCTAAACCTATTGGTATTGAATCTTCTCTGGCCATCTCTGAAGCTGTTAAACTGGCCAATGTAGATGTGATTGCCGCTTATCCCATCACGCCTCAGACTCACATAGTTGAGAGTTTGGCCGAACTTGTTGCCAATGGTGATCTTGATGCTGAATATATTCCTGTCGAATCTGAGCATTCTGCCATGAGCGCCTGTCTGGGATCCAGCGCTGTGGGCGCCAGGACGTTTACTGCAACTGCTGGTCAGGGCCTTATATTAATGCATGAAGTTGTGATGGTTGCTGCTTCATTACGTCTGCCCATAGTTATGGCTATTGCCAACCGCGCTTTGTCCGGTCCACTTAATATTTGGGGTGATCAGTCAGATGCTATGATCATCAGGGATGCAGGTTGGATCCAGATATTTGTTGAGAACGGGCAACAGGCATTCGACCAGACCCTTTGTGCTTTCCGGATTGCTGAGCATCCTGATGTTCTTCTTCCTACAATAATTAATGTTGATGGATTTCATATATCGCATGTTATCGAGCCCATTCAGATTCTGGACCAACAATCTGTAGATGGTTTCTTACCTCCATATAAACATCCGCATCCTTTGGACCCGGATAATCCTGTAACGATGGGGTGCTTTGCCATGCCCAATTTATATACAGAGTCCAGGAAAGCGTTGGATACAGCCCTGAGGATGTCGAAAAAAGTAATCCTGGATACCTGGAAGCAATATGGTGACATGACTGGCCGATACTATCTGCCTGTTGAGAAGTACAAAACCGATGGCGCTGAGACTATTTTGGTGACCATAGGCGGATATAGTGAAAATGCGATGATGGCCATAGACGAAATGCGTGATGAAGGTAAGAAAATCGGCCTGGTAAGGCCAAGACTGTGGAGGCCTTTCCCATATCAGGAAATCATCGAAGCATTATCAGGGGCAAAGAATGTTATAGTACTTGACCGTGCCATTTCTCTGGGTGGGCCGGCGCCGGTTTGTTCTGAGATTAAGGCAGCGCTTTACCCGGTGGAAAAGAAACCGCAAATTGTTAGCGTAGTGGGTGGCCTTGGTGGGAGGGATATTTCCCCTGAGAATTTTGAGGCTTTAGTTGGAATGGGGCTGGAAAAAATTAAAGCAGGCCAGACGCAGGAAATAATTATGTTCGGAGTAAGAGAATAGTGGAAACTCTCTCTATATATGCGCCCCGGTTAATAACCACGAAGGACTATTTTGCGTCGGGCCACCGCGCTTGTTCGGGCTGCGGCGAAGCCCTTGCAGTTCGTTTTGTCTGCAAGGCGCTCGGCAGAGACACCATAATATCGATGGCTACGGGATGCATGGAAATTATATCTTCTCCGTTACCGGAAAGTTCGTGGGAAGTCCCGTGGATACACACCCTGTTTGAAAATGCATCTGCAGTAGCATCTGGAATTGAATCTGGTCTGAAAGCCATGAAGAGGAAGCACGGCTATACCAAGGATGTCAAAGTAGTTGCCATGGGTGGAGATGGCGGTACCGCAGATATTGGGTTGCAATCGTTGTCAGGCGCTATGGAGCGCGGGCACGATTTTATTTACGTATGTTATGACAATGAAGCCTATATGAACACCGGTATTCAACGTTCCAGCGAAACTCCCTTTGGCGCATCGACTACCACAGCGCCTTATGGGAAAAAAAGCATCGGTCAACATACTCAGAAAAAGAATATGCCAGCTATCGCTGCTGCACATGAGATTCCATATGTAGCAACGTCTTGTAGTAGTTATCCGTTTGACATAATATCCAAGATTGAAAAGGCCAGAAAAATAAAAGGCCCATCCTATATACATATATTATCGGTATGTCCCACGGGATGGCGTACGCCTTCAAATCAGACTATTACTATGGGTAGATTGGCTGTGGAAACCGGCATTTTCCCGATTTATGAGATAGAAAATGGAAAATACACATTAAATTTTGATTATCCGAAACTCAGGCCGGTTGAAGATTATTTGAAGCCGCAAGGCAGGTTCCGGCATTTGACTAAAGAAAACACAGCTGAAATCCAAGAGCACGTATTGATGGAATACAACAAGATCAAGCAGTTCGCAGGGAAAAAGAGCAAATGAAAGATAAAGTCACAGCTATAATACGAAAGTATGATAGTGACAGGAGCCAACTGGTATCCATCTTGCAGGATATTCAGACGGAGTTTAATTACCTGCCGCGTACGGCTCTGGATAAAGTCAGTAAGAAAATGAACATTCCGGAGAGCCAGGTTTATGCCATGGCTACCTTCTTTCGTGCATTCAGCCTTAAGGAAAGAGGCAAGCACATCGTTAATGTGTGTCTTGGTACTGCGTGCCACGTGAGAGGCGGAGAACTCATTCTGGATTCTTTGGAGAGACAGTTGAATGTTAAAGCTGGCAGGACTACCAAGGACCTGAATTTTACACTTGAGAGTGTGAATTGCATGGGCTGTTGTGCAACAGGCCCGGTCGTTAAAATTGGCGATGAATACTTCGGCCATATGACAAATGACAAAGTTGAGCCGATGCTTAATAAATACAGAGAATGAAGAATTAACGATATGGCAAGCAAACTTAAATCTTCTAAAGAGCTCGAAGCTCTACTCACTAAATTAGCCAAAGCTTTGGATGCAGGCAAACCCAGGGTGTCGGTATGCAATGGTACTGCGTGCCGGCCGTATGGGAGCAATCCCGTGGTTGAGGCATTTAAAGCCGAGATTGAGAAAAGGGGCATAGGTGAACAGATAGATTTTCGGATCACCGGTTGCCATGGCTTCTGTGAGAGAGGGCCGATTGCTATTGTGGAACCTGGCAACGTATTTTATCAGAGGATCAAACCGGAAGATGTATCCGATATTATTGAAAAAACGGTATTAAATAAAGAGATAATTGGCCGTCTCCTGTTTAAAGAAACGAAAACCAGCGAGCCGATTACTGCTCAGAACGAGCTTCCCTTCTATAAGAATCAGAAGCGTATTGTCATAGGCAACAATACAAGAATTGATCCTACCAAGATCGAAGATTATATTGCTATTGGCGGGTATTCAGCGCTGGCAAAAGCTCTATCCGAATACCAACCGGAAATGATCATTGAGATCGTTAAGAAATCGGGGTTAAGGGGTCGTGGTGGAGGCGGTTTCCTGACTGGGAACAAATGGGAAAGTTGCCGCAATGCACATGGGGACATTAAGTACGTTATCGTTAATGCGGACGAGGGTGATCCGGGCGCTTATGCTAATGAGGGTCTGTTGACGGGGAATCCTCATAGCGTATTGGAAGGACTGATTATAGGCGCCTTCGCGATTGGCTCGCACCAGGGTTATATCTATGTGCGCAATGAATACCCGCTGGCTTTGAAGAATATAACTAACGCCATGGAACAGGCAGAAAAAATAGGTTTACTCGGGAAAAATATTCTGGGGTCGGGGTTCGATTTCCAGGTCAGAATTAACAGGGGCGGTGGCGCTTTCATCTGCGGCGAATCTACAGCGCTTATGGCTTCGCTGGAAGGAAAAGTAGGCGAGCCGCGAGCCAAATACGTTCACACTGTTGAGAGAGGACTTTGGGACAGGCCGAGTGATCTGAATAACGTTGAAACCTGGGCCAATATACCTCTGATTATCAATAACGGCCCCGACTGGTTTAACCAGATTGGTACACCGGCAAATACGGGCACGAAGATATTCTCTCTTACAGGAAAGGTAAATAATACCGGTTTGGTCGAAGTCCCGATGGGTATTAAACTGAGGGACATTATTTTTAATATCGGTGGCGGCATCCGCAACGGTAAAAAATTCAAGGCTGTGCAGACTGGCGGTCCCTCAGGCGGGTGCTT
>JBEKCL010000215.1:0-5758 GCA_050014895.1 Dehalococcoidia bacterium | reverse complement strand
GCCAAGTGTCTCGATGGCATGGATCAGGAGCACTATGCTCTCTTTTTCCAGGTCAATGATGCGTCGTCGGGGCTGCATCACAAACTTCATGAAATCATATTTGATCGATTCGTCATACTCCATCGTCGGGCGGCTCTTATTGATAAGGTCGGCGGTCGAACCGCTCATATCGAGAAGAAAGGCGACCGCTACATCGCGCTGTATCTTTTTCTTCTTCCAGTATACCTTGCCTGATGGGGTCTGGCCTGCCTTTTTATCCATCAGTTCACCAATCACCAGATCAAGATCAAATTCATCGCCGTCATCCAGGTTCTTTGCTTTGTAGAGCAATTCAGCCGGCAGTTTCTCGAACTGACGCTTTAGTTCTGCAGCAAGCGATTTGCGGCTTTCCAGCGTTTTCTCATAAAAATAGCTGCTGCCTTCACCCAGTACTTTTTCGCGGATACAGCACCATTCTCCTATATACCGCCGGGTCCGGAAGTCCCATTCATCGTAATAGAATAGTTTCTCGCCTTCCTCGGCCGAGATATTGGATTTGGGGTCTCCCGGTTGATACCGGTCTACCTGCTGATATTTCGATTGTGAAAACTGGTAGACGTGAACGCCGCGTGGCAAATCTGCTGCGGACAGCCCTGTAGACGAAAGGAATTGAGCATCCTGTATATCTGTAATGCCAATCTTCTGGTCGGCCAGTTTCTTCAGATCTTCCGCTGTCATGGGCATGGTAGATTTTGGATCGGTGCCAGTCTGCATCTCCATATCGAGCTTCATCTGGCCCACATTGAAATTGCCCATGAATTCCTGCCCTTCCGTCTCGGAAAAGTCCGGTTTGCGGTGCTCAGATGCATAACCCTCGACAGAAGAGGCAAACAGGTTTTTAGGTATTTTTTTAGCTATATGATATATACGTATTGCTGCTTCGGCAGAATCTTCGACCGTAGCTGATGGAGAACAGAGCCGGTCAAGCACTTCCCTGGCTTCATTCAAAGGTTCATATAGAGCGTCGATATTGGCGGCCAGGACGGCATCGAATTCCAGCCCCTCCAGCAGTTCGCAGAAAGCCCGTCGCAGAGTCATGCCAGGTAGCTGGGCCAGTGCCAGCAGAGTGCCTTCCTGCATACGTTGATAATAGTATTTCACTCCTGGATAGAAGAACTTCACCAGGTAGTTAATGCGTGCATTCTCGATGGCCACGAAGATCCGGGTGGCCAGCAATCGATCATCGAATAGCGAGAAATACCTGTAATAACTCGATTCAGTGCAACCATTTTCAGGCCGCATTCCTGACCTGAGGTTTTCGAACAAGCTTGAATCTCTATCAAAATCAAAATCAGACGATCCGAACTCAACATGGCCTAACTGCTGTGTTAAAAATGATTTGTACCAGCCGAAATTATCATCGTAACTGGTGTAGTCCATGAAGATCGACGGCACGGATAAGTTGATATGTCCGTCAGGCGGATTGCCGGAAGTGATCTGACGCCACCAGTTATTGCGAAGGGAGATTACTGGATCCTTACCCGTGGAGATTTCCACTTCTTTGCCGGTCATGGCCATGCAGTAGACCTGCATTACCTGTTCAATCGAGGCGAATTCGATCCCGAAGTATGTGTCTTCCGTTCCTTTCGGTTGCTCCCGGTCGTTTGCTATTTCGCTCATAGACAACTCTTGTTTCCATGGCAGTTATTCAAATATTGCTGTGACAACTTCCTTAAGGGATTTCTGGACTTCCTGGTCATCAGTTATCGACCAGACCGCAGCCACCTCACAAGCGCGTCTGGCGGGGATGCCTTCTTTAATAAGTCTGGCTGCATAAATTAGCAGCCGTGTGCTTATGACCTCCGACAGGTCCTGCTCTTTGAGATTGCGTATCTTCTCGCCCAGCCTGGCGAGCCTGCCGGCTAGATTATCATCAACACCTGCTTCATGGGCAATTATTTTACTCTCGATCTCTTTGGGTGGGTGTGTGAATTCGATGGCAATAAAACGCTGCCGGGTGCTGTGTTTCAAATTCTTGAGGATGCTCTGGTAACCCGGGTTGTAAGAAATGACCAGCATGAAACTATCGCTGGCCTCCAGCATCTCTCCTTTTTTCTCGATGTACAATGACCTGCGGTGATCGGCCAGGGGGTGGATCAGCACTATGGTGTCTTTACGGGCTTCGACCACCTCATCGAGGTAGCAAATGCCGCCGCTCTTGACCGCCCTGGTCAAAGGGCCGTCTACCCATCGCGTGGTGTCACCCTCGAGCAAATATTTGCCCACGAGGTCACTGGCTGTGAGGTCCTCGTGGCAGGCGATGGTGATTAGGGGGATGCCATCATGATTTGGGGATGAACTGGCTTTCTCGTGAAGTTTCCTGCTCATCCGGTATGTCATATACTCGAGGAATCGCGTTTTCCCGCAGCCGGTGGGTCCTTTCAGCAAGACCGGGATCCGTTCGGCGTAGGCTGCTTCAAAGAGTTTTATCTCATCATTAAGGGGAAGGTAGAACGGCTCCTCGGTAATATAGTATTCCTCTATGATGTGGGACTTATAGTCGTGTCTTTTTGATTTAAGCGGCATACAAACCTGCTCCAGATGATTAATTCGGTCTCCAAGTGATAATTTTATGACTTGCAGCCGGGGTTGGCAATAAATTTGCTGTTTTACGAACAGGGCGGTTACGCTTGTGAGAACGGGCGTAAATGCCTAGCGCCTGCTGCCGGGTAAGTCTTTTTTCCCTGGTGGAGTGCCTTTATTAGCGGGAGGAATAAGAGGCTGCTTGATGACACGTCCGTTTATTGTCATAGGGGGATTTTGATTCAGTGTATGGTGTTCAACTATACGTATCGGTTTGAAGATGTTGGCCGGGTTGCCATGCTGCATTGCCGGCGAGTCTTTGATCGTATGATGTATGATTGTTGGCTGTGAGCCTGCATCCGTCCCGCCCGCCTGGGCTCTAATATAGCCGGGGCTGTTTTCTATAGTATGGTGAATATAGGGTTGGGGCTGTCCCCTGTTGATAACAGGCGAACCCTGCGGCAACTGCCTAAGGGTATGATGTATGGTTTCCCCCGGAATAAAAGCGGGCTGGTTTGAAGCTGGAAACCGGGGAGGCCGGAAGATCTCGTGATGGACCTTGATGCCGGGAGGCAAGTTCTCGGCTCTCATTTGGGCGGCGCTTTTCTCCGGGCGTGTGCGTGAAAGGATATATTGCTCACGTTCTTTTATCTTGATATCCGGTTTATTCAGGTCAGGCAGCGGCAACTGCCCCGGTAAAATCGTCCTGGCCTGCCAGGTGATCTCCCTGCCCCGTATATTGTCGACCTTGTACACGTAGTCCGGATAAAGGTGGAGAGGGTGTGTAGGTTCATGCTGTGTTGCTTCGCCCCCCCTCTTACGGCAAAGTATAGCGATGCCGATAGGTGTTGTTACAGGTTCAGGGAGCAGTATCAGAGTAATCGCGATGACATCTAATGCCGCATCTTTAGGAGTATAAACAATTGTCATTACCGTATCTGATATTTAACATCACCATACGGCTTCAAGTCAAGCCCTGTCCTGGAGCCAGGCGATTCTGTCTTTAACTATAATTGCTGCTTCTTTTTGGGTGGAGGCTTTGGCAAGGTCATTGGCCAGCTTATCGTCGCCCAACACGTCGCGTACCCAGCGGGCAAAATCGTTCTTTTCTTCGGTAACATGGTGTATGTAACATGCGTGACTAATACTCTCGAGTGCGTTTTTCAATTCGTAGAGGTTGTTTAATATTTTTCCGTCATGGCAATAGAACCTTTTTTCATCAGATACATGCCTAAGGACCCTGTGAGCATCTTCCTTATTTCTTATTGGCATATCAAACCTCCACTCGTAAGCGCGTTTCCCATTTATCTTTATGATACATTTGTGAAGTCTTGAAAGCAATATTCCCGGCGAGAGGAAATCTGTGGGCCGGATAACGTGCTGGAGCAACTCAGGGCACTACGTCGGTGTACCTGGCGATGAAAGCCGAGCTGTCGTATATCTGCTGCGAACTGATGTTATGTTTTATCAGCATTTCCTGTATGTAGGGTAAATGTCGTTTAACCGTAGCCACGTGCAGCCGCATAAGTTTGCAGATCTGCTTTGTCCGCTCAGGTGAACCGACTATTGCCTGTACGGGGCACCGTCCGCCGCAGTACCAATGGACCCCACATCGGCGGCATCCCAGCGTTTTCTTATATTCAACCAGGGACTCCAATGTACCGGACGGTATATCCATGCTACCGCTACTGCTGAATGCGCCATAAGAGGACGGGAGGTCTGCGCATGCGTGCACTCTGCCTCCCAGGATATCGTAGTTCTGTGCAAGCTCAACAGCGCAGGCCGTGTGCTCGCGTTGTCTACCTTCCAGGTAATATAGCAAAAGCTCGTTAATGTGCGATATAGGCAGGATCTCGCCATCCGATATCCATGATACGTACTGGTTCATTATTTCGTCGAGTTCCTGTTCATATTGGCTTGAATACTGTTTGAAATTCTCCAGGGGTTGTTTCGAGTCTGCCCAGTGCCAGAAAAAGTGACCGGCCAGGCCACACCGATGCATGGATATAAACTGGCGGAAGCAGTCCGTCAAAGACTGCTCTTCACGTAGCGTGCTCCAGACCAATATATTTCCATCATAGACCTCACGTAATTTTTCAAGGCTGCTTATGGTCGTGGCCAGGCTGGTACCTGGCCTGACACGTTCATGTTGTTTTGCGCTGCCGTCTACGGAGATTGAGTACAGCCACATGTTACGTATAAGGCCGGGATATTTTTCAACAGCTTCTCCGATGAATTCACCCGTCGTGTATACCATATAGCGAACGCGGCGGCCGATAACTGATTTTTCAAGCAGTAAGCGGATATGGTCCATTTTATCCGGCTTCAGGAAAGGTTCACCACCGTAGAAACAGACGGTAACGTCTTTGTGCTGGTGTTTTTCGGCTATTTTCTCGATGAGTAGGGCATCACGTTCCGGGTCAGATTCAAGATCTGACAATGTCAGCGAATTATCACCGCAAAAAGTCAGATAATTGTTTATGCAGTCTTTACATCGAGCATAGCAACGGGGGGTGACCGTAAGATTGATAATCAGGTCGTCGTTTTCTTTAAACAAAGTGGCTGTTTATGCAGTGTATTCTATCTCAAGCCCCTATTTTGCTGCAGGCTGCAACAAGGTCATCCTCTCCTCGGTTGTGTTCTTGATATCTTTCTGTATCTTTACATAGTCGGTCAATGCATCTACATCTTTAACGCCCAGGTATGTATATTGGGTAGTATTTGTTGCCCATGTCTTCAGGATACTGGCAAAGGGTTTTAACCCTGCTTTATCGATCAATGACGTAATCCCCTTATCGGCCAGATAGTCGGTTGTAACCAACGTGTATTCGTTATTCATATTCATGTCTTTGTAGCTGCCGTCCTTATCCTTAACCTGCATACTGGTTATGCGGTCTCCGCTTTTACGTGACATATCAATTGTCATTTTCAAGCCGGCTACATCGAAACACGGCGGCGGGTCTCCGGCTGTGATATGTGCATCTATGCCTGCCTCAATTAACATCTTGATAATGTTCCCTTTTAATTTCGCTGTGACCAGGTTATGTTGCAGAGGCAACACCATGTATAAGTCGTTTGCAAGAATTTCCCCCTTGTAAATGTCCGATCGTACGTTGTAACTATCGACAAGCGCGATCTGCGTGGCGGGGTTGACCTTGTCGGCTGTCCACAGGAAGGCATCGGCTACGATTGGACC
>JBEKCL010000214.1:0-9113 GCA_050014895.1 Dehalococcoidia bacterium | reverse complement strand
GGATTGATCAGCTCGGGCAGCCCGGCCTTCTCCGCGCACTGCTTCACAATCTGCCAGGCCCTATGGCGGTTAACGCCAAATAGATACCGCTTGCCATCTTTCTTCAATACGGGTCCGCCCCTTTCAACGTACTGCCTGATCATTGCCAGCGTATCCGTGTCTACCGGTAGCATTCTGAATTTCGCCTGCTCTTTCTCCTGCCGTCCGGCAACTTCGACGGCCCGACCACATGAATTGCAGTATCGGTCCCTCTTAGCCAGCCTGGCTCCGCATGAAGGGCACAGCAGTTTGACCCTTCTTTTAAGATGGATGATCTTAACCAGGCCGCTTTCCAGATCCACATCATCAGTTGTCAGCGATATGACTTCCGTTATGCGGCAACCCGTACGAGCCAATATGCGGTTGAGCAGCCTGTCCCGCATACACTGGGACGCCTCTTCCATCCTCTCAATTTCCGGTATCTCCAGGTAGGTCTTCATACCTGTGTTTGTCCTTTTCCTTTTTCATATCTGAATCAACTCCGTGCTCCTGCACCGATCTCTCGACACTCCGGTTCTTCACGTTCAAGTGGTGCCGCACTATCAATCTGGCGAGCAGCCTTAAGCGAGACTGCGAATCATCGTATTGACAAATTTCCTCTGGCATAATAGAATACAAATGTTACCTGATTAACCAGTTTTAATGCCTGATATTAAAGCATGTAATCCAATAGAAATACTTGTATTTTATGCACTTAATGACACTAAATAGACTGCAAGACATCATGAAAAACGCAGATGGTGAATTCCAAGGAGGACTGATTTCGAGATGGCCAAAAGGAAAAAGAAGCCAATTGTAAAGTTGGAACAGCGGAGGGAATGGCTGAGACGACACGATGCCGGGGAGTCAATCCCGGATATTGCTAAAAGTGAATTCTACGATGTACGAACCGTAAGAAGGCATGTGGAAGCAGGACAGCAGGAGAGGGAACGCCTTAATGCCAGGGTGACGGTCCTGAAGGATGCCCTTGAGCGCCACTACAGGGACCTTTGCAACTTTGCCCAGAAGATCGAGGCCGAGGTAATGCGAGAAGAAAAAATTACATTGAGAGAGGAACGATTGTGGAAGGCGCTCAGACAGCATATTCCCCGTTCACTGCTATGGCAATATCTAAATAAGTGGGATGAACTACTTGAGAAAAAGGCCGACTTGCAGGAGGAGATAAGACGTAAACTTGAGCGAATGATAAAATCGGATGCCAAACTTATGAAGCTGGCACCTGACAACGATTCAATCGAGCCGTTCATGCAAGCGATATTGAAGTTTCAAATTGATGCCTGGGCCAGAGGCCGCCAAGGCCTGACACTGGCGAATAACCTGTCCTCAGAAGAGGCAGGTAAAGGGTTGATCAATCTTAAATACGGGGCGTTTTCCTTAAATAAAATAACCAAAGATCAAGTTCCTGTAGAAAAAGATTTGATCATGAAGTACGAGACCAAGGTCAAGGGCTGGGATGAAAACAAGACACTGTCCAAAGTATTCATTGATCTCAAACATCTGCAAAAAGAAATCGGAGATGAGATCGCCATAATAACACTGCGACGGGTCATACCAGGCAAATGTCTGTATTGCCCGTTATAAAATTGGTAGGAGGTCATAGTATGAAAACCGCAGTATACGCCAGGGAATTATCAGACAAGAAGGATGTCGATCTCTCTATGCCGAAGCAGTTGAAAGAGCTACGAGAATACGCTGCCCGTAATGGGTATGTGATTGTCAAAGAGTTCGTTGATAAAATGGAACGCAACATATAGTCCTGGGAAGATGAAGTTGCTCCCGTACCAGAATAAGCAATAAGCTAGGAGGTGGACCTTGAAGGCCGTAATATACGCACGGGTATCTTCAGACAGACAGGATGTCGATCTCTCTATTTCGGCGCAATTGAAAGCGATTCGTGAATATGCCGCCCGCAATGAGCATGCTGTGATCAGAGAATTCGTGGATGAAGCCGAGAGCGGCAAGACTTCCATGCGTCCTGAGTTCAGAAAGATGATAGCCATGGCGCGGCAGAAGCCCAAGCCCTTTGACTTGATTCTAATCTGGAAATTCTCACGTTTTGCCAGAAACCGGACAGACTCCATTGTCAATAAGAACTTGCTGCACAATTTAGGAATCCAGGTTGTGTCAATCAATGAACCGGTGGAAGACACAGCTACAGGTAAGCTCATGGAAGCTATCATCGAGTCCATGGACGAATTTTACTCCACTAACCTCGGCGATGAAGTGACTCGAGGCATGCGTGAGAGCGCCTCGCGCGGTTTCCATGTTGGCAGCCATACACCTTTCGGATACAGGAGGATAAAGGTTCACGATGGAGGCAAGGAGCGGCCCAAGCTGGAGATAGAACCGGATCAGGCGCGCACCGTCAAGCGCATGTTTGAGCAGTTGGCAATTGGAAAAGGCTTGACCGACATAGTAAAGGATCTCAACAGGGAAGGCATATCGGGACCCAAAGGAAATGGATGGAGCAAGACCACGATTCACAAGATTCTAACCAACCCGGTATATGTAGGCATATTGGTCTGGGGAAAGAGCAGCATGCGCAATCTGGAGCCTATCAGAGTTAATAACGCTTGGCCCGCAATTATCGATAAAGATACGTTTGGCAAAGCTCAGACTACGCTAAAAGGCAGGGCTTTTGTCAATGCGCATCCTCAGCGCTCGGCGAGCCACTATCTGCTGAGTGGATTAGCCAAATGTGGCCACTGTGGTAAAGCTCTGGTCGGCCAGGATGCCAAAAGCGGGAAATTCAACTATTATGTTTGCGGAACACTACTCAAGAAAGGTTCGGGTGCCTGCAAATCGCACTACATCAATAGCCGCAAGTTCGAGAGACTCGTTATCGATAAGATCAAAGAGCATATCCTCACTGAGGAAAACCTGCGGGAATTAGTTCGCCTAGTCAATGAAGAGATGGACGCCGCCTTTACTGAACATAGGGATCAACTGGATTCTATATTGAAAGAAATAGCCGAGGTCAATAGAAGATTGGATCGGTTATACGATGCGATAGAGACCGGTAAAGTTACCCCAGATGATTTGTCTCCAAGGATAAAACAACTAAAAGAACAAAAGGGTAAATTGGAGTCCCAAAAGTGGGATTTGGAGTGGCAGATGAAAGCCAGAAAAGTTGAGCTGGCAGATTTAGAAACGGTAACTCAGTATGTAAATGAGTTACGTGATCTGCTTACCGAGAGTTCGATTGCTGAAAGGAAATCTTTTATTAAGAGTTTCGTTAAAGAGGTAGTCGTGACAGGTGATAAGGCAGAATTAAGATATACGTCGTTAAAGAGGTAGTCGTGACAGGTGATAAGGCAGAATTAAGATATACGATTCCTTTATCAAATGAGAGAGCGATGGAAGAGAATCTGGGAGTTCCCCACATTGTACGCTTTGGTGGACCTGAGGGGATTCGAACCCCTGACCTCCTGAATGCAAATCAGGCGCTCTCCCAATTGAGCTACAGGCCCGTGAGACCCTATATTATACAAAGTGCGACCACGGGTTAACAACCCGGATTATTTATAACCCTTACCGACACTCCAGCCCGCACCAATCTTCTTCCCTGTGTTCCAGTAGCTCATGTCACCCATGGAGAAAAGCAACGGGTCGATTTTGGCCATGTCGGGCATTTCCCCTGCCATATATTTATCGTCGCAATACACCGCAATGATTTCACCGATGAATGCGCTGTCTACGCCTAAATCCAGCTTATGCAAAAGCTTGCATTCCATTGTGAGTGGACATTCTTCTATCATCGGGGCTTTTTCCAGTTTCCCATAGAAAACCTTGAACACTTCTGACTTATCTATTTTATGTCCCGAGACCAGCCCGCAGTAATCCGTAACTTTCATCATCGAGGTTGACGGGAGATTTACGCTGAATACACCGCCCTCATCAATGCCAGCCGATGTGAAATGTGACTTGCCAAGTCCCAGTGCGATCGCCGGTGGGTTCATGTTCACTATGCCGGCAAAAGCAGCCGTCATAAAATTGGCCTTGCCGCCTTTATTGGCTCCCACAAGAACAACCGGCATGGGAAATAGGAACGGCCCGCGTCTTATCTCTTTCTTACTCATCGTTTCTCCCCTATTTTTTCGTTGTCTTTGCTTTATGGCCCATCCATCGTTCGTAATGAACACGTTCAGGCTTAAACCTGTCTTCCTGAGGCAACTTCTCGCCCGGGTAGCCGATGGATACAAGTGCAATAGGGTTGACCTGGGACGGGATACCCAGCAGACGCCTGATTGCATCTATACGCGCCTCGACCGGGTAAATGCCTACCCAGACTGCTCCCAGGCCCATCGCATGGGCAGCCAGCAATAAGTTCATAGTTGCAACGGAGCAATCCAGCACACCACGCCCCGAATACACTTCCAGTGAAGTATCCTCACAGACCAGTATGGCCAGCGCCGCCTGTTTCAGCATATGGGAATGCGGATGAAAAAGTGGTATCTGATTGAGCGTATTGCGTTCCCTGATGACAATAAATTGCCACGGCTGTTCATTAGCTGCCGAAGGGGCTGCCATGGCTGCCTGCAGCAGCTGCCTTACTATCTCATCCGATACCGGTTTGTCTAAATATTTTCTGACGCTTCTGCGCGTAAGTATTGCTTCCAGGGTATCCATCACTTCACCTCTAGCTACAACGTGCTATATTCTTCTCTTTATTTTGGCAACCAGGTTGAGTATAAGGGCTATTATCACTATTACTACCGCGGCTAGGATATACGGCCAGATCAGTTCGTAAAGTGGTGTAGGAGGTTTCTGCTGATAGCCGGTCAATTGGATCTTTATTTTATTATCGAGACCTTTGGCAGCGTGAATACTGGCCTCAACTGTTTTACCTTCCTTTTCAACCGTCAACTTATAATTGCCGTAAAAACCCCTGAATACAGCGCCGCCGTTATCATTTGTGTAAACGTTACCATAGCTCCACCAGTCGCTACGTATAAGCTTGAGCAATTTGTTATATGCAGGTTTCTTGGTCATGTCGGCACGCAGCAAGCCTGCAGGAGCCCCTTGCCAGGCTCCAAGGTCCGAAAAATCCCACCAGGTAATGGCCTGCACCGATGGATGGCTGAAGAGAAGTGTATAGAATTTCTCTACATAATCGGCCTGAGCGGCCTCACCTTCGGCAGTAGAAGGCCATTGCGCAGGTACAGCCGTACCTACTCCCGTATTATAAGCGCCGCTTAATACTGTTACTTCTGTGAAATGGATCGGAACATTGAAATCCGCAAAACGTTCGCAGATGTCCCATACCTGGTAAAGCGGCCAGTTGCCGCGGTGCATATGCGATTCAATTCCGATCGCATCAAATTTCCCCTTCTGCCGCAGTATATTCTGCAGCAAATCGCGGTAATCCTGGTCAGTACGGTAGTCATTTATTATCATTGTGGCCTTTGGACAACCTGAGCTGGCCCACGCCAAGGCATCTGCACAGGCTACGGCGGGAGTCCTGGTATTAAGCCAACTGCCAATCTGGTTATTCACACGTTGCCCGCTGATCGGTTCATCAACAACCGCCCAATAATCTACCAACCCGCAGAAAGCACTAGTTATCCCTTTAATGCGTTTCTCCAGCGAATTTTGCATATCCTGGACTGAGGGGGGCGCCCAGGATGGCGCCGCACTGGCCGAGATCAGCGGCTGCCCCTCGGTTACTATGCCGCGCTTCCTCGACCAATCCGCCATAGCTCTCAGTGCCTGCTCATTTGTTGTGCCATCTTGTGTTTCATACTGGTCCCAATAAAACGGCAATGTGCCATAGTTGAAGATAGCAGTATAGGCATTGGCCCAATCCTGGTTAACGGCATTGGGGCCGTTTTGCCCCAGAGGTGAGAGGTTGGACCCAAAAAGAAAATCGTGGCTTTGCTGTTCGAAATATATCCTGGCGCCTCTTACAGCCGTGCCGTTATCATCGACAACCTGTATGGTGACATCACCTTTCCGTATCTTCTCAATACGGTCTTTAGCGCCGTTCATAATGAACCATTCGCGTGTGTTGTTCCAGGCCTGTGTCAAAGTTACTGACAAATCGCCTCCGCCCTGTTGGCAGGCTACAGAAGGCAATATAAGCGCTGACGCAATGACCACCAGAACCGCTATATGAAGTCTTCTCTGATTCATATTTTCCCCTGCATATTCATCATTTCGTATATTTTAGCACACGGGCCAAACAGCCAGTTACCGATACCACGACCATTATCACAAACTTGTAACTTTAATCATTCTATTCATTTAACGGTATTTAGTATTCCAGGTCCGGAATTTGTTATCATTTGGACATGGAATCTGTTCCTCTTCAGAAATATCTAGTGGAAGCCGGCCTGGGCGCGCGCAGGCAAGTCGTATCTGCAATAAAACAGGGACGTGTAGCAGTCAACGGGAAAGTCGCCACAGGCTACACAATGCCCGTATTTCCCGCGTTGGACGCAATCGCCTTCGATGGCAAGCAGGTAAAGTTCAAGCCGTCCGAAATGCTGGTTTTCATGGTACATAAGCCCGTAGATGTGCTTTCGACCACCAGGGATGAACGCGGCCGTAAAACGGTAATCGATATGCTACCCGAGCGCTACCGTTCACTTGGTCTTTACCCTGCAGGAAGGCTCGATTACGACAGCACCGGCCTGCTCATACTTACCAACGACGGCAACCTGACCTATCGTCTTACCCATCCACGGTTTGAACACGAAAAGGAATACCTGGTCACTGTGTCAGGGAAGCTCAGCGAGGAAGATAAAAATAAGCTGGAAAAGGGTGTACTCCTTGAAGACGGAATGACCTACCCTGCGGCTATCAGAGAAGCCCATGATGCGTCTTACACGTACAGCATCACGATACACGAGGGACGGCACCGCCAGGTGAAACGCATGTTCCTGAGCGTAGGGCACGAGGTCAAGGCGCTAAAAAGGATACGCATCGGCAGGCTGGAATTGGGTGAATTGGAAGAGGGGCAAATCAAAAAACTGTCTCAGGCTGAGATAGGGAAGCTTCTGCGCAGATAGCTTTATTCGTCCAGTGGCTCAAACGGCGCCTTTTGGGGTTTAAAACCCTCGTTCATTATCTTGAGCAGCGACTTTATACCTAATCCGAGGGTCCTGTCAAATACTTTACGCACAGCGTCCGACTGGTTTGTAATACTATCGCTGTTAACGGCATACCTCTGTAATGCAACCATGCCCATAAGTTCCAGGCCCTGGTTCACAACCCCCTTATGAGCTGACAGCATTTCCTTGCGGACATTGGCCAGCCTTTCGGCAACGTGCATAACTGTACTTTCAAGTTTGTCTTCGGGCACGGATTTAATAGCAAAGCCGATTTTTTCAGCCATCTCACCATCGATGGTATCACCTGTCATCATCATGTACTTGGCCCACTGAGGCCCCATATGATAAAGCCACATATTAGACATATCCGCTCCCCAACAGCGCAAGGATGGATATCCTATTTCACAGTCTTTCGTAACAACCGTGAAATCAACACAGTGAGCCAGATCGGTCGCCCCGTTCAGACAGAAGCCATGTATTTGTGCTATCGTAGCCATCCTGTAATTGCGGATCTCATTATAAATACCCTGGACAGCAATATTGCGCATGCTATCCTGCAGGGGATCCGTCACCTCGCTTTCAGCCAAGCCATCCAGGTCATAACCGGATGAGAATCCGCGGCCGGCGCCCCTGATTATCATTACCCTGACCTCATTTTCCCAGTCAAGTCTTTGAAACACGCTCCTGATCTCATACAGCATATCCATGCTTATCGCATTCCTCAAATCGGGCCTGTTCAGGGTGATGCGCCCGATTCTGCCGGCTTGTTCGTATAAAATATATTTCAGGTCCAGTAACCCATCAGAGGATACATCGGGGTAGAGGTTGGCCATCCCTTTCAGATCTCTTTTTTCAAATATGTTTGGCATATGCGACCTTTGAATCCGTTTATACATATTTTATCAGCAACGAACATGTACAACAAGCACCGGCAGTACTTGCCATCCTGGCTATTTTCCCGGGCAGAACCACCTGACCGGCGCCCGGCAAATAATTAAGGGAATTATCAACGTCATGTCAAGACAAAAATACGTTGTATGTGCAGTTGACGGTCAAGTGTTGTAGAATATTGCAAATTTTGTTCGCCTGAAAAATTTAAAAAGGAGCGTGATTCAATATGGGAGACAGACTGAAGGGAAAGGTAGCAGTAGTAACAGGTTCCGGCCGCGGCATCGGCAGGGCGGAAGCGCTGGCCCTGGCAGCAGAGGGCGCCAAACTGGTTATCAATGACTTAGGCGGCGCCTGGGACGGCTCAGGATCCTCTCAAACGCCGGCCGGTGAGGTTTGCGAAGAGATCAAGAAAATGGGCGGGGAGGCAGTCCCCAATTATGACTCAGTAGCTACCGCCGAGGGCGGCGAGAACATCATCAAGACCGCTATTGATGCCTTCGGTAAGATCGACATCCTGGTCAATAACGCAGGTTTCCTGCGCGACCGCATGATCTTTAACATGAGCGAAGACGAGTGGGACGCAATAATCAAGGTGCATCTCTACGGCACATTCCATTGCACCAGGCCGGCTACCGTCTATATGCGCCAGCAGCGATCAGGCCGCATCATCAATACGGCATCTATCTCGGGCCTTGGAAACCTGGGCCAGGCCAACTACAGCGCCGCCAAAGAGGGCATCGTTGGTTTCACCCGGACGGTAGCACAGGATATGGCCAGGTACGGCGTGACCTGCAATGCTATCAGGCCGAATGCAGCCACCAGGATGACCATGACGGATGAGCTTAAAGGTAAAATCGCCAAGGCAGCAGCCGCCCAGGGTATAACCAAGCCGGAGGACATCGATAAGTATTTTAACCAGATGTTCGCATCAAAACCGGAACATAATGCGCCCATCGTCGTCTACCTGGCGACAGATGCGGCTGCCTACATCACCGGCCGCACCTTCTTCATCAACGCGAACACTATCGGGTTCTACACCGAGCCCCAGATCACCTCGCAGATCAATAAGGACGGGGATGTCTGGACTCTGGATGAGCTGCTGAAAGAGGTTCCCGAGAAGCTCTGCAAGGA
>JBEKCL010000213.1:0-9879 GCA_050014895.1 Dehalococcoidia bacterium | reverse complement strand
GGCGAAAGGAGTTGACATAATGAAGATAGCGTTAATCGGTGGCGGTACCATGGGCGAGGCCATCATCAAGAGCCTGTTAAGGAAAAAGCTGGCGGACAAAAGCAGTATAACCGTCAGCGATGTGGCTGCCGCACGCCTTGACCAGTTGAAGAAAAGATACGGCGTTCAGGTTACTTCCGATAACATCATTGCATTGAAAGGGGCGGAGACTGTCATATTGGCGATCAAGCCGCAGGAAATGGCCCATGTGCTCGGCCAGCTTTCCGGCAAGCTGAAGACGCAACTCATCATCTCGATAGCAGCAGGGGTAGCTCTGGAGTCAATCTGCTCGAAATTGAATTACCGGCAAGTGGTTAGGGCTATGCCCAATACGCCGGCCCAGATAGGGCAGGGTATGACCGCCTGGATTGCTGCAAAGGAGACCACCGCCAAAAATGTGGAAATAGCCCGCAATATCCTGAAGTCTTTGGGTGAGGAACAGAACTTCACTGATGAGAAATATTTGGATATGGCCACTGCCATTAGCGGCAGCGGCCCTGCTTACGTTTTCCTTTTCATTGAGGCCATGATCGATGCCGGAGTGCACATCGGTATGCCGAGAAATATTGCCCAGAAGCTGGTTATCGAGACAATCACAGGCTCAGCAGAGACCATGAAGAAACTGGCGAAACATCCCGCTGAACTTAAGAACATGGTCACCTCGCCTGGCGGCACTACCGCCGAGGCCCTGTATAAGCTGGAAATGGGCGGATTTAGGTCCCTGTTGATCTCCGCCGTCGAAGCTGCCTATAACAAGGCAAAAGGATTGGGGAAATAAGCACCAGCAATAATGCAATAGAAAATGGAGTAAACATGGTTATCAGACGAGAGAGGCCCGAGGAATTCCCTCAGATATATGATCTGGTTAAAATTGCTTTTCAGACAGCAAAAATATCGGACGGCAAAGAGCAGGATTTTGTAAATCAGTTACGCAGTGGAGGCAACTACATTCCGGAACTGGCTATGGTTGCTGAAGAGAACGGCGAACTGGTAGGACATATAATGCTGTCGAAGGCTCATATAGTTAATGGCTCTAATAAATTCGAAATACTTTATTTAGCGCCCATTTCAGTTGTTCTCGGATATCGAAATAAAGGGATAGGCTCTAGTTTGATAAAAGAGAGCTTCAAATTGGCAAAAGAGATGGGATTTACATCTGTGTTTCTGGTAGGTGATCCTGCTTATTACCATAGATTTGGTTTTAAATCTGCAATCACCTTCGGCATCAAACACACGCACGAAATTCCGGATGAGAACGTGATGGCGTGTGAACTGGTCCCGAATGCATTGAAAGGTATCAGCGGGACAATCGATTGTTTCTGAGGCTTCTATAATAGATTGAGTCAGGTCACTTCCTATCCCAATGATCTTTAGGTGCTACTAATTCTCTGAGATCATTAATAAGCTGATTTAAAGCAGTTCGATAAACTTCATCGACAGTTAAGCCAGACTGCCTTATGATGGCCTTTAGCGTTCCCTTTCTTTATCAACTTCCAGCCACCCTTTCATGGCATCTTTGATCATTTCCATGGCTTCCTCAAATGTTTTACCGTAAGAAATGCAGCCCGGCAGCGAAGGCACGGCAATCGTATATCCCCCTTCAGGCTCCTCCTGCAATTCAAAAACGATGCCGCTCCGTATTACCTGGAAATTTCGTAATGTGTTGGCCCGCATGATGACTAACCCTAATTAATGATTATAGGAGTATGGAACAGTTCTTTCAAATACGGCAGTTAACCCTTATCTTACTTCGGCTTGCGGCAATAAATAGCTGTGCTCTTGGGGAAAATGTGGTTTAGCCCGCCTTCTATCCACTTGGTGTATTTATGGCCGTTATAGATGTCCCATACGAGGAATTTGTAGTATTGGGACGGGATAAAGGCCTTCTCGTTTTTTAGCCCGAATATGCCCTTTGACCACCAGTAGATCGAATGAAAAGCGTGCTTGTAGCGCACTGCGAATATATCGAGGTTCAACCCCTTCAGCAAATCCAGGATTTCTTTATGTTTGAAAATCCGTATATGCCCGCCGGGAGTATTGTGGTACTCGTCGGATATTTTCCAGCAGACCGACTCGGCAAAATAGGAAGGTACGCTTACGGCCAGTATCCCGCCGGGTTTTAATACACGTACCAGCTCTGATGCTGCCTTATTCAGGTCGGGGATGTGTTCCAATACCTCTGAGCAAATAACTTTATCGAAAAAACCATCTGCGAAAGGAAGGCTGGTAACGCTGCCTGCCACCATATACCAGGGACCGGCGCATTCTTTTTTTTCATCCATATTGTGCAGCATGAACCCGGCGCGCTGAAGGCTGGGAACATCAAGATCGAACGCAACCGACGCACCGGTGTTGGCCTTGGTTGCCTGCCAGATATGGCGGCCGTTGCCGCAGCCAGCGTCCAGAATGTATTCACTACCGTTGATCTTCAAAAGATCAAGGTCAATAGTTATCATTAATAATATAGATTAGGAAATGCTGGTCTATTTTATGCTTTGGGTGTTTTGCCGGGATGGATCTTCTTCCACTTTTCGAGGAGCTGGTCTTTCGTCTCTTTGTGCGCTTCATCGAGAACGCAGCAATCCACTGGGCAGACCTCTACGCACTTGGGCTTGTCAAACCAGCCGATGCACTCTGTGCACTTGGCCGGGTCTATTTTATAAACTGTATCGCCTTCCTTGATAGCCTCGTTTTTGCATTCTGCCTCGCATGCGCCGCAACTGATACAATCATCTGTAATCTTGTAAGCCATTTTACCTAAAACCTCCGAGCATAATTATAGTTAACTGTAGTGTGACAAAAATCCTAAAGGAATTTTACCTTAAATTTACCCGGTCAGGGTAATAACTTCCTTTTCAGGGCTGCGCTGACATCCACCGGAACCATGTCGTCCAGGTTGCCTCCCAGTCTAATGATCTCCTTTAGCAGGCTCGAGCTTAAGAACTGGTATCTCAGGTTTGCCATAAAGCACACGAGCTCGATGTCGGGAGCGAGCTTCTTATTCATAAGGGCCATCTCAAACTCACGCTCAAAATCGGAATTGGCCCGCAGCCCGCGTACGAGCACCTGGGCTTTGATTTTACGCGCAAATTCTACGGTTATGCCGGCATAGGAAGTCACCTGGACATTACTGAAACCGACAACAGCCTTACGCGCCAGGTCAACCCTCTCATCCACACTGAAAAGCAGCGATTTTTGAGGTATATCATATACACCTATTACGACCTTCTCGAATATTGATGACGCCCTTTTGACGATATCCAGGTGGCCGTTGGTTATAGGGTCAAAGCTGCCGGGATAGATAGCTGTAGTCAAGATATGACCTCCTTCCGGTATATTGTGATGCCAGTATCCCCATAGCGTTTCTCTCTAATCTTAAGCAGGCTGCCCAGCCGGTCATCCAGGGGAGAATGTGCGGAATGCGATGCCACTATGACGGACTCCTCATTTAAGAGTTTGGATCCGTCAATACTTTTTATCACAGCTCCCAGGGTAGTATCGGCATATGGAGGGTCGAGGAAAATAATACCGTAAGAGTTATCGAGCATGCCGATTGCTTTCATAACAGGGCTACAGTATACACGACCTTTGTCCGCAAATCCCGTTTTTGTTAAATTCTGTTTAATAATCTGACAGCATTTACCGTTTTGATCGACGAAATCGGCGTATTCCGCATCCCGGCTAAGTGCTTCTATCCCCAGTGCGCCTGTCCCCGCAAATAAATCAAGCACCCGGCTCCAATCGCTTGCAAGTGAGCTGAGCATGGAAAATATTGCTTCCCTGGCTTTATCGGTAGTCGGTCGGACCAGGAGACCTGGCAGCGTTTTCAAAATCTGCCCCCTGGCGGAGCCGCCTGTAATACGCATTTTGGCTGATGTTAGCTAATAATTTTCAATGGAATAATAGATCGGCACTAATTATAATACTTTGCATCGTTTGCAAGTCAAACCAGCCAAAATCGGTTTTGACATCTTTTTGCAACTTATAATATACTAACCAACGGCCTTTCGATAGGAGATTGATACAAGTGCTTGAACAGTATGGCTACATTGGAATTCTCCTCATAGTTGCTATCGGCTTCACCATTATTATTCCATTGCTGCCGATGCTATTGAAGGCCATTGGCCTGATCCCTGGTAAAAAGAACCCCAATAAAGAAACTCCCTATGAATGCGGCATGCAAACGATCGGGACCAGCTGGGTACAGTACAATTTCCGTTACTACTTCTTTGCGGTCTTATTTGTGTTACTAGACATGCTCACGATCTTTCTCTATCCGTGGGCGGTAAATATTAAAGAATTGGGATTTGGTGGGCTTGCTGCGGTTGGTATATTTCTGATTATCCTCGCAGTTGGATACATTTATGCCTGGCGCAAGGGAGCCCTCCAGTGGAAATAATAAGACCACCCATCACCACCCCGCAGGAAGCCGACATTGCCGAAGGCAAATTAATCAATTCTTTTATTGAAAACTGCACCACGCCATTCCCGGATCCCGATAAGTGGCTGGACGAAGAAATCCATCGAAATATATTACTGACTACCGTGGACGCTGCAGTTGCATGGGCAAGGCAACGCTCCATCTTTCCGCTGATATTCGGCACGGCATGCTGCGCGTTCGAGATGATTGCGGCATCCGGCCCACGTTTCGACCTGCCCCGTTTCGGCATGGACATCATCCGTTTTTCACCGCGCCAGGCAGACGTGATGGTTATTGCAGGCACGATAACGTGGAAAATGGCCACAGCAGCCAAGATGATCTACGACCAGATGCCTGAACCGAAGTGGGTCATTGCAGTCGGAGCTTGCGCCATCAGCGGCGGCACCTTCCGTGAATCCTACAGTGTCGTCCCGGGCATCAATCGCATCATGCCGGTAGATGTATACGTGCCGGGATGCCCTCCCAGGCCCGAAGCCATGATCTATGGGATCACCAGGCTGCACGCCAAGATAGTCAAAGGGACCATAGACAATCCCACCCTGGCATTGAAATAAGCGACAGGTAATCGAATTAAATGACAGTTGCCGTTAATACTGAAGAAACCGGGAAAAAGATAGCGGAAGCAATTCCCGACTCCGTCATCTCCAGCGACAAGGGATGGCTTACTATCGACAGCAAAGCGCTGGCGCAGGTGGCTGGTTTCCTCAAGGATACGCCGGGAATGGAGTTCGATTACCTTACCGTCGTGACCGCTGTGGATTACATCGACTATTTTGAATTAGTTTACCGCCTGGTCTCCATGAAAAATAACCAGAGCATTATGTTGAAGACCCGCCTCTATACGCGTGAAGACCCTGTAGTGCCTTCGGTCACCCCCATATGGCGGGCAGCGTACTACCAGGAGCGCGAGATTTTCGACTTGTTCGGCATCAAATTTGAAGGCCATCCCTACTTGAAACGCTTGCTTCTCTGGGAAGGGTTCAAAGGTTATCCTCTGCGGAGGGACTATTTATAAAATGCCTATAAAAACCGAGCCATTTTATCTTAATATCGGCCCGCAGCATCCTTCGACGCACGGCGTATTTAGACTGAGGGTGACCCTGGACGGCGAAGTCGTGACGGACGTAGAGCCGATCATCGGGTACCTGCACCGCGGGATAGAGAAGCTGGCCGAAAGCCGCACTTATACACAGATAATACCGCTGACCGACAGGCTCGATTACCTGGCCTCGATGACCGACAATGTGGCCTAGTTTCTACCTGAATGACTGCGGCGCATTTTTCACGCCGGTGCTTTACATGTGGCGTGAAAGAGAGAAGCTGCTCGACCTTTTCGACATGATTTGCGGACAGCGCCTGCTGTACAACTACATGCGGGTGGGTGGCGTCAGCCAGGATGTCCCGGACGATTTTATCGAGGGAACCAAAAAGTTTGTGGCCGAAATGCCGCGCTATATTGGTGAATACAACCAGCTTATCAAACAGAACGAGATATTTCTGGCCCGCAGCAAGGGCGTAGGCATACTGCCCAAGGAAACAGCTATCAATATCGGCGCCAGCGGCCCGGTATTACGCGCCAGCGGCGTCAAATGGGACATCCGCAAACAGGACCCATATTCTCTCTACGACCGCTTTGATTTTGAAGTGCCGACCGGTGAAACAGGGGATTGCTACGACCGGTACTGGGTACGCATGCTGGAGATGACGCAGAGCCTGCGCATCATCGAGCAGGCGCTGGCCCAGATGCCGGACAAAGGACCTGTCTGCGCAGATGTCCCCCAGTTCTTCAGGGCGCCGGCCGGTGAAACATATGGGTATATCGAAGCTCCTAAAGGCAACCTGGGGTTCTATATTGTCAGTGATGGGTCGATCGCGCCTTACAGGCTGCATATATATCCGCCGACTTTGATCAACATCACGGCGTTAAAGGACATGGTTATCGGCTGGAAAGTTGCAGATTTGATTATTATTTTCGGCAGCATGGATGTCGTTCTCGGGGAGATAGACCGCTGATGACGTTACTCGACCAGTTTCAACTATTTCTGAAGAGCGCCGGCTGGCCCGATTGGGCGGTCTACGTGACGCCTGCTCTGGTAGCGATATTGCTCATCATCGGCGCAGTGCTGACCATAGTTATCATCTTCATTTGGTGGGAACGGCGCCTGATCAGCCGGTTTCAGATCCGCCTCGGCCCGAACCGCTGCGGCCCTGAAGGCCTTTTCCAGCCTATTGCCACTGCTATCAAGATCCTGCTCAAAGAAGATATCGTGCCGGAGAAAGCCGACAAGCTGATCCATTTTATTGCGCCAATAACCGTGTTTGTCCCGATACTGCTGATTTTTGGGGTAGTCCCGGTAGATAAAGGCGCCATCCTGGCAGACCTGAACGTAGGCATTATCTATGTCATTGCCATCAGTTCGATATCCGTGATCGGTATTTTCATGGCCGCCTGGGCGTCAGGCAATAAATACTCGTTTATATCCGGCATGCGCAGCATCGCCCAGATGGTCAGCTACGAGATACCGGTAGTATTGTCGATCGTCGGCATCGCCCTGGTTACGGGCTCCTTCTCCATGCTCAAGATCGTTGAAGCGCAGACCATACCATTTATACTAGTACAGCCGCTGGGGTTCCTGATTTTCTTTCTGGGTTCCCTTGCCGAGATGAACCGGTCGCCGTTCGATCTGCTGTAAGCCGATTCGGAGATTGTCGCCGGTTACCACATTGAATACTCCGGCATGAAATTTGCCATGTTCTATTTAGGTGAATACGGTGTCGCTCTGGCCTATGCGGGCGTCATCACCACCTTATTCCTGAGCGGTTGGCAGGGACCTTTCCTGCCCGGGATAATCTGGTTCCTTATAAAAGTCATGCTGGTCTTCAGCGTTATCGTGTGGATCCGCTCAACATTGCCCAGGTTCCGTGTGGACCAGTTGATGTCATTTGCCTGGAAAGCCATGCTGCCCATGGCGGTCATAAACCTTGTCCTGATCGCCATCGAAGTGCTGGTGCTGCCGGCATCCTTCCAGTGGGTAATGATTATTTTGAACTTCGGCTTTGCCGCCGTGTTAATCCTGCTGTGGTCCAAACTGTTTACACTAGGAGGTGGCAGGGTTGAAGTTTGAGCGGTACGGCATAGGCATAGTCAAGGGACTGGCCCTGACCTTGAAGCATCTCTTCAGGGCGCCGATCACCGTTCAGTATCCTGATGAGAAGCTGAACATATCAAAGCGGACCCGCGGCAATGAGCTTGCATGGAGTCCTGAAAGGTGCACCGGCTGCGGCACATGCACCAAGGCGTGCCTGCAGGGCAATATCATACTGGTGACGCACCGCGGTGAAGAGAACAAATTCATCGTGGACAAATTTGAAGTTGATACCGGCCGCTGCATATTCTGCGGCCTCTGTGTTGAATCCTGCCCCTATGATGCGCTGGCCATGGGCGTCAACTATGAATGCGCCAAATACCGCAGGCGCGACGCCGTGCTGGGCAAGGAAAAATTGACCGTTTCGGCGGAGCACCAGCCCAGCGCTTATTACAGGCCTAAGTTCGCAGCCGCCCTGCCCAAACAGAGCCTGCTGCTCTACAACAGGGCCGAGGGCGGACAGAAATTAAAATTCTTCCCGTTGAGTAAACGCAAGAGGGGTTCCGGTGCTTGAGCTAGTATTTGGATTGCTGTCGGTTATAGCTGTCGTATCGGCTATCGGGGTACTCGTAGTCCGTGATATATTCCGTGCTGCACTCTGCCTGATCGTCCTGTTTATGACGGTAGCCGGAGTCTATTTGCTGCTGCATGCGGATTTCCTGGCCATCGTGCAGATATTGATTTACGTTGGCGCCATATCGGTCCTGATAATTGTTGCCATCATGCTCACGCGGGACGCCCGGCACGGGCAGCCGCTCGGCAATCTTAAATATGTTGCCGGTGTAGTAGCTTTCCTTCTGTTCTGCGCCATCGCGTTCGGTGTAATAAACACGGCATTCACGGTCCAGACAACACCGCCGCTTGAGCAGACGATTCAGCCCCTGGGCAAATCTCTCTTCGGGGACGGCGGCTATTTTCTTATTGTCGAAATCGCGGCGGTATTATTGCTGTCTGCCATACTGGGCGCTATAGCGGTAATCAGGGAGAAATGATGTTTACCCTTGGATTGGAACATTTTCTTATTTTATCTGCGGTGCTGTTTTGCATCGGCTTGCTGGGTGTCCTGACCCAGAGGAATGTTATTAAAGTCATCATGTGCCTCGAGATCATGCTCAATGCGGTCAACATCGCATTAATAGCCTTCTCGCAGTACATTACCCCGGTGGCCCTTACCGGACAGATATTTGCCATCTTCGTGATGGTGGTCGCCGCTGCCGAAGTGGCTGTCGGCATTGCGATCGTCTTCTCTGTCTACCGGAATAAAGAAAGCGTCGACATGGAAAATTTCAATATTTTGAAATGGTAACGATATGTGGGTACAGATAAAGAGTGCGCCTAATTTAATGATCGCAGAAATGTGGAAGGAATTTTTCGAGGGCGAAGGTATTCCTACCCGGATCCTGCCGGATTCTCCCAAACTGGAGATGAGGGAATCCGTGCCGTATAAGATTTATGTCTCTCAGGAAAGGCTACATGTCATCGAGGAGGTCTTGAGAAAACTATAATGCCGACACAGGTACCCTGGCTTATATTCTTACTGCCGTTCCTGTCCTTCCTGTGCATCTCGCTGATAGTAAGGCCTTTCTTCAGCAAGCAGCATAAGCTGGGTGGCTATATAACCATCGGCGCCGTCGGCATCTCCTGCGCCCTGTCTTTATGGGTGATGGGCGCTGTCATGGCTGCGCCGGAACACATGCTGCTGATCGATGATATTTCCTGGGTCGTTATCGGCAACCTCAATATCCACATCGGCGTACTGGTGGACTCACTCACCGCCGTCATGTGTGTTGTTGTCACCTTTGTCAGCCTGATGGTGCAGATTTACTCGCAGGGTTACATGCAGGGCGACCCCGGTTACCTCAGGTATTACTCCTTCATGTCGCTGTTTACGGCCTGCATGCTGGGCCTGGTTCTTGCCAATAATATCCTCTTCATGTTTGTCTTCTGGGAAGGCGTGGGACTCGGCTCCTACCTGTTGATCGGGTTCTGGTTCCATAAGGCATCTGCCGCCAACGCCGCCAAGAAGGCCTTTATCGTAACCCGGCTGGGCGATTTCGGCTTCCTGGCCGCTATACTTGTACTTTATGCTCAGACCGGCACATTTGATACTCAGGCCATTTATCAGATCGTTGCCGCCGGCACGCTGGCAGGCTCGACGATTACCTGGGTAGCCATCGGCATCTTCTCGGGCGCCGCCGGCAAATCAGCCCAGTTCCCGCTACATGTATGGCTGCCGGACGCTATGGAAGGCCC
>JBEKCL010000212.1:0-5886 GCA_050014895.1 Dehalococcoidia bacterium | reverse complement strand
GGAAAAGGATGCCCGGCTGACCCCTGATCAGGTCGCTAATATGACCGGCGTTCCAGTTAATGAAGTGCAAAAGATAATAAAGAAGGCCGAAAAGGACGGCACCATTGTCAAATATAAGACAGTCGTCAACTGGGCCAAGGTTGGGGAAGAGAAGGTCTGGGCAATGGTGGAAGTTAAAGTTGTGCCCCAGAAAAACGTGGGCTTCGGGGCGATAGCCGAGCGTATCTACCGCTTCCCACAGGTAAAATCGGTCTACCTGGCTTCAGGCACATACGACCTGGCAATCATGATAGCAGGAAAAACAATGCAGGAAATTGCTTTGTTTGTATCTGAAAAACTGGCACCTATGGATAGCGTGCAGGGCACGGTAACTCACTTCATCCTGAAGAAATACAAAGAGGACGGCGTAATATTGGAGGATGAAGGAGAACCAAGAAGGCTGGGAGTGGTGGCTTAGTTCCAAACCATCAATTTATTCCATAGGAGAGGGAACATGTCTAAAGATTCAAAACAGACTGGAATTAAAAGAGATTATATATCACAAAAAGTCCATGACATTTCGCCATCAGGCATAAGGAAGTATTTTGACCTCCTTTCCTCAATGGAGGGAGCCATCTCGCTGGGCGTGGGCGAACCTGATTTCGTTACGCCCTGGCCAATCCGCGAGGCAGGGATTTTCGCTATCGAAAAAGGCTTTACAATGTACACCTCTAACTGGGGGATGATTGAGCTGCGTCAATCGATATCCCAGTATTTAAAGAGGTTTTATAACATCAGTTATAACAGCCACGGCGAGATACTGATCACCACAGGCAGCAGTGAAGCGCTGGACCTGGCATTCAGGGCCATTATTAATCCAGGCGACGAAGTGATAATGACTGATCCACACTACGTGGCCTACCCGGTGTGCGTTTCCATGGCCGGCGGCGTGCCTGTTCAGATTCCTACTTTCGAAAAAAACAATTTCGAATTGATGCCCGATGACGTCCGCAAATATCTGACGCCGAAAACAAAGGCAATCCTATTAAGCTTCCCTGCAAATCCTACCGGCGCCGTCATGCCCAGGGAACTGCTGGAAGAACTGGCCAAGATCGCTATTGAGCATGACCTGCTTATCGTTTCGGATGAGATATACGCCCGTTTAACTTATGATATCGAGCATACCTGTATGGCCAGTTTACCGGGTATGAAGGACAGGGTCATATTAATCCGGGGATTTTCCAAGGCATTTGCCATGACCGGTTGGCGTGTCGGGTACGTTGCGGCCAATGCTGAGATCATTGAAGCCATGATGAAAGTGCATCAATACACCATGATGTGCGCTCCCATCATGGGACAGATGGCAGCAATAGAAGCCCTAAAGGAGAGCAATAACCAGGACGTAGAAGATATGCTGGCGGAATATGACAGACGCCGCAGGGTGATCGTAAGAGGGTTCCATGACCTGGGGCTTTCCTGCTTTGAACCCAAGGGAGCTTTCTACGCCTTTCCGTCAATCAAATCAACGGGTATGACCTCGGAAGAATTTGCGGAAGGGTTGCTGAAAGAGGAGAAGGTTGCCGTAGTGCCCGGTCATGTGTTCGGCAAGCACGGCGAAGGTTATATACGCTGCTGCTATGCAACCTCCATGCCCGAAATCGAGGAAGCACTCAGAAGAATGGGAAAATTCCTGGCGCGGCACCGGAAATAAAGTTTATTGCACATTCAGCCAGCGTGTAAACTCGTCCAGAAGCACGCTATTCGAAGCAATTATTGAATTATCCTTAATAGTTGCCGGCTTACCATGGGAGTTAATCACCTCGCCACCCGCCTCGCGAACCATCAGGAGGCCGCTGGCCATGTCCCAGGGATACAGGTATTTATGAAAATAAATGCCAAGCCTGCCGCTGGCCACATAAGCTAAACCAAGACATGAAGAACCCATTAATCTCAAGCAATGTACTTGCTTCCATAACCTGCCGGCAATCGCAATCATCTCCTCACTTCGTTCCTGAACGTATCCCAGGTCTATTCCCACTGACGCACCGCTAAGCTGCGAAATATCCGACACTACAACTTTTTTCCGGTTCAGGTAAGTCCCCTTGCCTTTAACGGAGTAAAACATTTCATTTCGCATGGGGTCATAGGTAACACCCATCACCACTTCCCCATTCCTGGCCAGGGCAATATTCACGCAGAAAAAAGGGATGCCAAAATGGTAGTTGTTTGTACCATCCAGAGGATCGATGATCCAGGTATACTCACTTTTCATCATGTTATCGCCTGATTCCTCAGACAATATCGCATGCCCCGGAAATTCATCGTGAATTGTTGAGATTATCTTGCTTTCAGAAAGGAGGTCCGCCTCCGTAACAATGTTTCGTTTGCCTTTGACCGTTATATCATTATGCAAACTATACCGTGCCTTCAGGATTCCCCCGGCTTCAATTGCAGCATAACGTGCCACAGCATACGCGGATTTATCATGCGAAGATACGGGCAAAAGTCGGCTATAGCGGTCAGGCATGCCTGATAAGACCCATTTTCGTCTTTACTTCCATGATGGTCTCTTTAGCAATCGCCTGCGCCCGGCCGGCACCATCAGACAGAATGTCATAAATATGATCAGGGTCTTTGGCCAATGCAATTCTGCGCTCACGGAAATCGTGCAAGGCCCTGTTGATTCCCTCTGCAAGCAACTTCTTACAATCCACACAACCGATACCTGCCGACTTGCACTCCACTTCTATTTCCTGCACCCTGTCAACATTGAAGAATTTATGGAGGCTAAAGATATTGCAGACGTCAGGATGGCCTTTGTCATTGCGGCGCTGACGGGCGGGGTCAGTGACCGCTGTCTTTATCTTTTCAAGCGTTTCAGCAGGAGTCGCTGCCAATTCAATATGATTGTTATACGATTTCCCCATTTTCTGGGCGCCGTTCAACCCCTGCACCAGAGGATAATTGGTAAGCTTGGCTTTCGGTTCAGGGAAAGTCTCTCCGAACTGGAAATTAAACCTGCGGACTATCTCGCGGGTCATTTCAAGATGCGGCAACTGGTCTTCCCCCACCGGCACCAAATCGGTTTTGTATAGCATGATGTCAGCAGCCATCAGGACCGGGTAACCAACCAGGCCGTAGTTAACATTTTGAGGCTGCATCCTTACCTTCTCTTTAAAAGTCGGTACCCTTAAGAGCCAGCCCAGAGGAGTTACCATCCCCAGGAACGTGAATAACTCAGTCACCTCCGGAACATGTGACTGAACAAAGACGATGGACTTTTTAGGATCGATGCCCGCAGCCAGCCAGTCAAGGGTCATCTCAAAAATATTCTGCTGCAGTTCAGATGTGTTCTCAAGCGTAGTAAGCGCATGTATGTCAACTATACAGTAAACACAATCGTATTTTTCCTGTAGTTTAACGTAGTTCTCAATGGCGCCGATATAGTTGCCTATATGCTGGCGTCCAGTTGGGCGTGCCCCTGAAAATACTCTCTGTTTCATAACAAGCTAAAAGGTTATCATAAAAGTAACTTAGCTACAAACTGATAGGCGAACTGCCTGGATCACATACTATCCGGAGCTGTCATTCCCATCAAATGGAGTGTCTTGGCCAGCACAATGCGAGCGGCTTTAACAAGCTTGAGCCTGGCTTTAGTCAATTCCCCATCGTCGGAGATGACCCTGCAAAGCTTGTAAAACGAGTGAAATACTGTTGCCAGTTCCTGCGCATAGAATGGCAGTAGCTGTGGTCCGTGGGTCGCGGCTATGGTCTCGATAACCTCGGATATCCGTGCCATGTGACGTATTAATGTTAATTCCGGTTCGGACGTCAATAGAGAAACGTCGCCGGCATCAAAATTGATACCCTTTTCCGCCGCATTTTTCAGAATACTGCTAATCCGTGCATGTGCATACTGCACATAATAAACCGGGTTATCTGCAGATTGCTTGATAGCCAACTCAAGATCAAAATCCATCTGGCTGTCCGCCGAGCGGGAAAGGAAAACAAAACGGCAGGCATCCGGTCCAACTTCATCCAACACTTCACGCAAGCTTATAATATCGCCGCTCCGCTTGGAAATTTTAACTATCTCCTGGCCCCGGCGTAATGTCACCAACTGGCAAATCATTATCTCCAATCTGTCAGCATCAATCCCGAGGGCAGTCATGACCGATTTCATACGGGTGATATGACCCTGATGGTCAGCGCCCCAGATGTCTATAACATCATCGAATTTCCTGTCTACGAACTTGTTATAGTGATAGGCTATATCGGATGCAAAATACGTAGGAGTGCCGTCCGTGCGTATCAGGACATTGTCTTTCTCATCTCCCATGGAGGACGACGCGAACCAGGTGGCATTTTCTCTTTCTGTTGTACAGCCACCATCCTTCAGCATTTTCATGGTCTTGTCAAAACGTCCGCTTTTAAAAAGGCTTTGCTCGGTGAACCACTCATCAAACTCCACACGAAGAATAGACAGGTCTTCTTTAATTTTTCCCATGACCATCACTATGCCTATTTTCCCAATCTCGGCTATACCTTCTTCCTCCGGCATGTTCAGAAACTTCTCGCCATGTGTTTCTTTTAGTTCATGCGCCAGATCGATCATATAGTGGCCGTGGTAGCCATTGGCAGGGACCTCAGCTTCCTGCCCGAACTGCTGCTTATAACGGGCGTAAAGTGACCGGTGAAAGGCCTCAAGCTGACTGCCTGCATCATTCACATAATACTCGGTGAATACCTGATAGCCTGCCGCTTTCAACACGTTGGCAAGAGTGCTCCCCAGGACTGCACCCCGCCCATGGCCTACATGCAGAGGGCCGGTAGGATTGCCGCTAACAAATTCTATCTGTACTTTCCTGTTGCTGAGTTTAATATTGCCGTATGCTTCGCCGGCAGCGCAGATGGTATCCACCTGCCCTGCCAACCATTCCTTACTAACCGTAAAATTAATAAAACCGGGTTTAGCCACGGATATCTTTTCAATATCTTTCGCCGAGGGGATATTTTTTATCAGTATTTCAGCAATGTCCATCGGTTTCATACCGGTGAGACGTGCGAGCTTGAGAGGCAGGCTGCTGGCATAGTCGCCGTGCTCCGGTTTGGCCGGCCGCTCTATAGTGATTTCAGGCAAATTCGCACTGCCCAAAAGGCCCTGTTTCCTGGCCCTGGCAAATGCCTGCTCGAGTGTCTCAGCCAGTTGTGTTCTGAATGACATATTATCCCCCGTATATAACGCCTTAATGTTTAACTCATAAGACCAGAAAGTACTATTTTAATTGTTTTCTACCCTTTTATGCCAGATTCTATCGAATTCCATAGCTAGAAGCCTGTGTTCAGGGTGATGCAAACCCGGATCTTTTTCAAATAATGTCCGGGCTTCCCTCCGTGCGATCTCCAAGAGTTGCGTATCGGACAGTTTGGCCATCTTCAAATCAGGCAAACCGCTCTGGCGCGTACCGAAAAACTCTCCCGGCCCGCGGAGTTCCAGGTCTTTTTCAGCCAGCGCAAACCCGTCGCTTATCTCTTCTATGGCCTTTAGCCGCTCCTGGCCATATTCCGAAGGATTTTCAGAGAGCAGCAGGCAATAACTTTGTTTGTCACCCCTGCCAACCCTTCCCCTGAACTGGTGCAATTGTGCCAGCCCAAAGCGGTCGGCGGCCTCGACCAGCATGATCGACGCATTCGGCACATCAATACCTACTTCCACAACAGATGTGGAAATCAGAACATCCAGTTTACCCGCCTTGAAGCTGTTCATAACGGCTTCCTTGTCCGCCCCTTTCATTTTGCCATGCAGCAGACCCAGCTTGAGATCAGGAAATATCTCGCTCGACAACCTTTCATATTCAGCGACCGCAGCTTTGACCTCAAGGTTCTCGGATTCTTCAATCAGCGGAC
>JBEKCL010000211.1:0-5887 GCA_050014895.1 Dehalococcoidia bacterium | reverse complement strand
GGATGGCACTCAACCACGACAGCATAATCGGTACTAAACCCGGTTTGGAATCGTGGCAGTTCTATGGTCCCTCCACACAAAAAGGGAATACTGTTTATTTGCACCTGCTATCCAAACCCTACGAGTCGATTACCGTGCGCTCTGTTCATGTTAACAAGGTCAAATCAGTTCGTGTTCTGGGCTCAGGTAAAGAGCTGCAATTTGCAAAGAGGATTACCCTGCTGGACCAGGTCAAAAAGGAATTGATGAAATTCGATGACCCTGTAGGTGACCTGGTGATTACTGTTCCTGAATCGGTAATCGAACCACATGCAACCGTCATTTCAATTGAATTTAATCCATAATATCTATAACTAGTACCTACAAGTTAACAGCTATAGGAGATTTGCGATGGCTTCAATATCCGACAAACCATGGCTCAAACAGTATGATGTTGGAGGAAAAGGACTATTTGTACTTCCTCAATCACTTAAACCCTACCCACGAGTTCCGCTTTTTACTATTCTCGATAACAGTGCCAGGGATTTTCCCGAGAGGCCAGCTATCCATTAAAAGTAATAAGTTATACGGAACTGAAGACCTTGACGGACAGGTTGGCTAATGCGTTGCATGATATCGGTGTTAAAAAGGGTGAGAGGGTGGCTACTTACCTGTCCAATTGTCCCCAGTTTATAATCAGCGATTTTGGCATATTAAAAGCAGGTGGTACACATGTTCCCTGTAGCCACCTTCATAAGGAAGATGAATTAATCAGCGAAATTGGGGGATCGGGTGCTGAAACGCTGATTTGCATGGATACTTCCATGGATATGGTCGAAAAAATCAAATCCAGGACAAAAATAAAAAGAGTGATAATCACGTCGGTAAAAGAGTACTCAGAGCAACCTGAGGAACCTAAAGCTATCCCGGGAACATTTCGTTTCCATGATTTGATAACAAAGTATGCGCCGGAACCTCCAAAAGTGGATATTAACCCCGAGGAAGACCTGGCCGAATTGATATTTACCGGAGGAACAACGGGTGTACCCAAAGGTGTCATGCTGCCGCATACAAGCAGACTTGCCAATTTATGTCATATGGCATGGGCATTCGGACCTGTGAACCTTACATGCGGGGGCAGTGCTCCTGGCTTATCAGCGTCCCCCTGTTTCTCCAATTCGGTATGACACTGTCTCATTTCTGTATTTATTGGGTCTTTGAAATTTATATGGTACCCGATCCGCGGGACCTGAAAGCGATATTCGATATCCTTAAGAATCATGAACCTACTGCCTGCTCCTGCGTGCCGACCCAATATGTCAAGCTAGTGGAGATGGGACTTGGTAAGCTCAAGACGTTTTTCACTTCATCTACTGCGCCGTTGCCAAAAGAGGTATCAGACAAGTTTAAAGATGAGACAGGTGTACAGATCGGTGATAGCTATGGGGCTTCGGAAATGGGCGCTGGGACCCATGCCAACTTGTCCGTATCTGATTTGGTGGAGGTTAAAAAAATAGGATCCATCGGTGTTCCCATGCCTGATGTGGATGTCAGGCTTGTTGATCCTGAAACCGGAAAAGATGTAGGTCCCGGTGAGGAAGGAGAATTATGGGTCCGCGGTCCGCAGATTATGAAAGGTTATTGGCCTACACCCGGTAGTGGATTAATAGATGGTTGGCTTCCTATGGGCGATATTGCAAGAATGGATGACGATGGATATTTTTTTATAACCGACCGTGTAAAAGACATGGCTAATGTATCAGGGATGAAAGTTTATACCATACTTGTAGACAAGGTACTTTATGAGCATCCCGGAGTTGAACTGGGCTGCAGCTATTGCCGTACCGGATCTTGATCGGCCTGGAAGCGACAGGGTGAAAGCCATAATAAAACTTAAACCGGGATACAGTGGAAAAGTAACTGAACAAGATGTTATAGCCTTGTGCAAAGTGAAGCTGGCACCATACGCCGTTCCCAAGTACGTGGAATTTCGCGATGAATTACCGCTGAGCGCTGTCGGTAAAATCCTGAAACGTCAATTAAGGGATGAAGAACTGGCAAAATTTAGTGCGAAAAAATAACTGGTAATACAGCATCATTTTATTATTTAAATAAGTGTATAAGCTTAATAGTTTACTACACAAAATAATTGGTGTATAATTTCGCCTTGTAGTAAAAATACTGAATATATCGAATAATCCAAAACTGTGAAGATCATTCCGGGAAAGCGTAATGAAATGTTAAGGAAGGAGAGATAGTGCCACCAGCAATATTAATAGACAGTCTTGTGCTGTCATCGATGTATATTTTAATGGCATTGGGTCTGGTGCTATTATTCAGTATCATGGGGATATTGAATTTTGCCCATGGTCAGTTTTATATGCTGGGAGCTTACATTGTTTATTATGGCTTTCAGCAGGCTGGGATTAATTTCTTTGTAAGTCTGGTTGCCGCAGCCGTAGTTATAGGACTGTTGGGACTGATGTTGGAAAAATATATCATGCGTCCCATCGGCCAGCCACTGCAAATAGTGGTGGTTACGATAGGGTTAAGCTCTGTTTTTGAGGGCGTTATCACCCTGATTGCCGGGCCTGCGCCGAAGTCAGTGACTACTTCATTCCCCGGCACATTCACACTAGGTTCCGTCAGCATAAGTAATGAAAGGGTCGCCACAGTCGTAATTGCTGTTTTGCTGATAGTTGCCCTGTATACTTTTGTTCAGAAGACCAAGCTGGGTTTAGCGCTCAGGGCTGCTGCCCAGCAGCCTACTGCAGCCGGGCTTTTCGGCATACGTGTGGCGCGTGTTTCATCGCTTGTCATGGGGATAGGTTGCGGACTTGCTGCCCTGGCAGGCGGTATTATGGCGCCGATGTTTTATGTTGACCCATGGATCGGAGCAACACCAATGGTGTGGGCCTTGCTGGCAATTGTGATAGGAGGTATGGGCAGCCTTGGGGGGGCCGTTGTCGGCGGTTTAATTCTGGGTATCACGGGCAGCATTGTTGCCTATTACATAGGATTCTGGTCTCAATTACTTTCTTTTGGACTTGTTATAGCTATATTACTTCTCAGACCAGAAGGGTTATTCGGGATTTCGGAGAAATAAAAGCAGATGGAATTTGCAAAATTTAAGTCTAAACTTCCCCTGATATTGTTGATAGCGTTTATCATCATAGTCATTGCATTTCCCCTTGTTATACGGGACCGGTTTGTACTTTCGATATTAATCGAATGTGGAGTTTATGCATTATTTGCCCTGGCTTTTGCCGCTGTCTTCCGGAGCGGTCAGTTAAGCTTGGGGCAGGCGGGGTTCATGGCTATCGGAGGATATGTTGCGGCTCTGGTAGCAACCAAGGCAGGGTTCCCGTTCTGGCTGGCCATGCTGGTTGGAGGGCTGTCAGCAGCCGTCATTGCTTTCCTGATCGGAATTGTTGTATTGCGAATAAAGGGTTTATTTTATTTTTCAATTGCCACACTGGCGTTGGGTGAGATCATCACAATAATTGCCAAAAACTGGGACAGTGTTACTTCGGGTATGACAGGTATTGCAGTCAGTGCGCCGGTTGTCAATATCGGTAGCATTGTTATCAACTTTGCTACTACAAAATTGCCTTATTATTACATTGTTCTGGCGCTTGTAATACTATTTGCACTGGTCTTTTGGCGTATTGACCGCAGCCGGCTGGGCAGAATAGTCAGGAGCCAGGCCGTGGCCCCGGTAATATCGGAACATCTGGGGATATACCTGATGAAATACAAGGTGATAATGTTCACACTGGCAGCCTTTGTAACCGGGATTGCCGGTGCCTTCTACGTTTATTACCTTTCGTGGGTGGGGCCGCCCCTATTTTCCGGTGCGCAATCCATGGGGGCCCTTATGATGTGCGTAATTGGCGGGCTCTGGTCGCCAGTCGCGGGACCGATCATCGGTGCCGTCCTATTGACCTATTTGGGTACTTTGATGCAAATACATCTCGAGGGTCTGCGTCCATTGGTATTTGGAGTCATGGTTATATTATTCCTATTCGTTCTGCCAAATGGACTTGTTGAGTTACAAGTCAAACTACCGTTATGGATAAAAGGCCTGTTTAAAAATAAATCAGCTGTGGCCAAGCAATAGAAGCTTGGATGGTGAAAAATGGCGTTACTAGAACTTAAAAATGTAAAAAAAGCTTTTGGAAACGTAATGGCCCTGGAAGGAATTGATCTTGAAGTGAACAAGGGAGAGATAGTGGGAATTGTTGGACCGAATGGTTCAGGCAAGACCACCTTGCTTCACGTTATAAGCGGGTACTACCATCCAACGGAAGGTCAGGTCATTTATAAAGGGCAGAATATAAGCGGCCTGCGGCCCGATAAAATAGCTGCAAAAGGAATCGTACGGACATTCCAGCAAAATATCGTCTACTGGGACACTGTGACATTGGAAAATGTTTTCAGGGCATGTTACTTATCGGACAAAACGAATTTATGGCAGTCTTTTTGGGGCACGAAACCTTACGTTCAGGAAGAGATGTCCAAGCTTGCCAAGGCGCAGGACATTGTAAGTACTTTCGGGCTTTCCGACTATAGTATGGCTATGGCGCAGGGCTTGCCTCACGGCAAACAACGGACGCTTGGTATGGCTATGGCGTTTGCTGCCGATCCGGAAGTGCTGTTAATTGACGAACCTTTAGCCGGTATGGATGCTGGCGAAGTGGAAATCGTTTTGAGCAGCATAAGGAAGATAGTCGACAAAGGTGTTACCATAATGTTGATCGAGCACAATATCAAATCTGTGATGAGCATTTGCAGCAGGTTGATAGTGCTTGACTTTGGCCATAAAATTGCCGATGGCAAGCCTATAGAGGTAATGAAAAGAAAAGATGTCATCGAAGCTTACCTGGGGGTAGAGTGAATACATCAACAATATTGGAATTACGTAATGTCTACATCAGCTATTTTGGTGTAGAGGCCGTCCGTGGCGTATCGTTGAAGGTCAACGAGTGTGATTTCGTTACCGTAATCGGTGCAAACGGGGCAGGAAAATCATCTATCTTTAATGCGATTAGCGGTTTGATTTCGGCTAAAGGGGAGATAAAAGGGGAGATAAAAGGGGAGATATGGTTCAATGGTGAAAGGATCGATCAGTACTCTGCCCCTCAGATCGCAGGCAAGGGTGTAGTTCAGGTCCCTGAGGGGAGAAAAATATTTCCCCTATTGAGCGTCAAAGAAAATTTGATGGTCGGGGCTTACCTGCAAAATGACCGGAAGAAGATCGCCCTTAACCTGGAAAAGGTCTATCAACTTTATCCGGTTTTGAAAGAAAGGCCGAATGAAAAGGGTATGAGATTGAGCGGTGGCCAACAGCAGATGCTGGCAATCGGGCGTGCACTGATGGCCGATCCGAAACTCATTCTTCTGGATGAGCCGTCATTGGGGTTGAGTCCAATATTCTGTAAGAACCTGGAACACCAGATGAAAGCTCTTCAGAAAGAGGGGCATACACTATTGCTGGTTGAACAAAACGCACGTATGGGACTCAGCCTGTCGAACTACGGCTATGTACTGGAGAATGGCGAGTTGCGTAAAGAGGGTCCCAGCGACCAGTTACTCAAAGATCCAGACATAATAAAAGCATACCTCGGCGTATAAACGCATTACGCATTAAGTGGTGGGCAACAATGCCACCTGTGAATTGAGTCATTGTGCATTGTGCTAGTTTTAATTGTAATCAGTGTGTCTAAATGTGCCACTTCTGTTGCCAGTGCTCAGGGGAACTAATTCACTTCTAAATTAATATAAATATTAATACGAATATATTGCTTTATCGTATTTATTTTGGTGATTTGGATTTGGCAAGCTCCTCGTCCCTTAGTTGCCTTTTCAGAATTTTTCCCATGGGGTTTACGGGCAAGTCATCGCGAAA
>JBEKCL010000210.1:0-5918 GCA_050014895.1 Dehalococcoidia bacterium | reverse complement strand
GTTTCGGGAGCGGATTTTATCGTCTCAGGTGGAAGGGGACTGCAGGCGCCACAGAATTTCAGCATCCTGCAGGAACTGGCGGATGAGTTGGGAGGTGTTGTGGCATGCTCACGCAGCGCTGTGGATGCAGGATGGATGCCCCAGGAACGGCAGGTCGGCCAGACGGGCAAGACGGTCAGGCCCAAGATTTACATAGCCTGCGGGATCAGCGGCGCCATACAGCACCTGGTGGGCATGCAGAACTCCGACATAATCGTAGCGATTAACCGCGACAAGAATGCACCCATTTTCGAGGTTGCCCATTACGGACTGGTGGGAGACCTGTTCAAGATAGTCCCCTCGCTTACCAAGCAAATCAAGGCGCTCAGGGTCAACGGCAACGGTAAGGGCAAGTCCTGATGGCCGATGAGCAAGCGACAATGGAGGATTAGTTGATGACCGCACAGGTGCCGATATTCGCAGCCATTTTTATACTGGCTGTCGCGTTTTTCATTTACAGTTGTTTCCGCAGGTTCAGCCTGGTGGCGCTGGGCAAGCCCGACAACAGGTTCAACGAGCTTGGCAAGCACTTTTGGAACATGCTCCTATATGCATTTGCCCAAAAGCGGGTGGTCACCAAGAAGTACCCGTTCGGCCTGAACCATTTCGTGTTTTTCTGGTGCTTCCTGATTTTACTGGTGGCCAACACCGAGTTCCTGCTGCACGGCCTGTTCCCTTCCGTAATCTCAATTTCGCTGCTCCCTGTGCCGCTTTACTACGCGCTGGCGCTGATCTTCGATATCGTTTCCTTCCTGGCACTGTCGGCCGTGATCATTGCCATCGTTCGCCGCCTGTTCTTTGCACCCAGGTATATCGAGGCCCTTAAGGCTGATGCGTTCGTCATCCTTGGCCTTGTGGCCATCCTGATGATCGCCTTCTTCAGCCTGCACGGCAGCGAGATTGCGATGGGCGAGGAGAAAGCGGCGGCCTTTATGCCCTTCTCCAACTTTGTGGGCAGCTTGCTGTTTGCCGGTGTGGCCAAATCGGCTTTGCCGGGAATGATGATTGCATTCTGGTGGATACATGCCGCAGCCTTGCTTGGCTTCCTCAACTACCTGCCTTACAGCAAGCACATGCACATCCTCACTTCGATACCCAACTGCTTCTTCAAGAGCATCGACAAGGTCAATACACAGCTGCCCGAGGAGTTTGCTAGGGGCAACCGCTACGGCGCTGAAACGGTGAACGAGTTCCGCTGGAAGGATCTGTTCGATTCATATTCCTGCACTGAGTGCGGACGCTGCACGGACAACTGCCCGGCCACTAATACCGGCAAAGTCCTGAACCCGCGCCTGATAATACATGACATAAAAGTGAACCTGCTGGAAAACGGCGAGCTGCTGAAAAAGAAGAAGGCGCCCGCACTGGCGCTGATTGGCGGTGAACGGGAAGGCAGCGTTAGCGAAGAGGCTATCTGGGCCTGCACGACCTGCGGCGCCTGCATGGAAGTCTGCCCGGTATTCATCGAACATGTACCCAAGATCGTTGAGATGCGCCGGAACCTGGTACAGATGAAATCTAAATTCCCCGGCGAGCTGCTGGCCCTGTTCGATAATATGGAAAACCGCAGCAACCCATGGGGTATCATACCCGGTGAGCACAGCCGCTGGACAACCGAGGTCAACGCTCCCGCATTTGAAAAAGACGAGACCGAATACGTGTTCTTTGTAGGCTGCTCAGGATCGCTGGATACGCGCAATAAGCGCAACACCGAGTCGATCGCAAGGCTGTTGACTAAAGCCGGTGTGTCGTGGGGCATACTCGGTAAGGACGAGAAATGCTGCGGGGACAGCCTGCGCAGGCTGGGAAACGAGTTCGTCTTCAACCGCATGGCCAAAGAGAATATCAAGACTTTCAACGACCTGGGCGTCAAGAAGATCATCGTTGAGTGCCCCCACTGCTACAATACGCTTAAGAACGACTACCAGCAGTTTGGCGGCAATTTTGAGGTTATACACCACAGCCAGCTATTACTCGACCTGGTGAAGTCCGGCAAGCTGAAGCTGAAGCCCAATGCCAGGGTCGGCAAACTGGTCTTCCACGACTCATGCTACCTGGGCAGGTACAACGGCGTTTTCGAGGAGCCGCGGCAGTTGATCTAGATGGCCACCGGCAGGGCCGCCCATGAAATGCCCCGTAAGAGGGAGACTTCGTTCTGCTGCGGCGCCGGCGGCGGACACATGTGGATGGAAGAGAACGAGGGCACGCGCATCAACCTGGAACGCGTCAACGAAGCCATGCGCAGCAACCCGGATACTATCTGCGTTTGTTGTCCGTACTGCGTGACCATGATGGAAGACGGCCTGACCGATCTGAAAGCATCCGAAAAAGTGCAGGTGCTGGAGATCTCGGAGCTCGTGGAAAAGGCCATCGGTCAGCTATGAACCTTGGAAAGATGGTAAATATGGGTAAGGCCGTTGTTCCGATCATTAAGAGTGGGCAGTTGTGCAGTTTGTCTCATACATCAGACTTGATATTGGCATCTAGAATTAACATTTAACATTAAAGCTTATAGGGGAATTAGCTATGGACAAAGTTTACCCTTCGATTGACGCCGCAATTTATGACGTCTTTGATGGAGCTGCCATTGCTTTCAGCGGTTTCTTTTCTGCCGGCAAGCCAATGCAACTGACAATGGCCTTGGCAAATAAGGGGGTGAAGAATCTCACCATCGTGGCACAACAGATCGGGACTGGAAATGAAGAGATCCTCCACTTGGTGACAAATGGCATGGTAAAAAAAGCCATCTGTAATTATCCATTCCCGCGTTCGTTAAGCAAAGGTATTGACCATCCTTTTGAACAGGCGGTCCGGCACGGCGAGATCGAGGTCGAAGTATACCCGATGGGCACATTTATCGAGAAACTGCGCTGCGGTGGGGCGGGTCTGCCAGCATTCTATACCCCGACAGGTGTGGGCACTGTAGTCGCAGAAGGCAAAGAAGTGCGGATATTCAATGGGGTTTCAACCTTGCTCGAGACAGCACTTACTGTCGATTTCGCATTTATCCACGCGTGGAAAGGTGACCGGGAGGGCAACCTGATCTATAACTGCACGGCACGTAACTACAACAATGCTATGGCAATGGCGGGTAGAGTTACCATTGCCGAGGTTGAGACGCTATTTGATGCCGGTTGGCTTGATCCCAATTTCATTCACACCCCCGGCATTTTTGTGAAGCGAGTGGTGGAGGTAGGGAGACCCAAGTTGGAGAAAGCCACTATATAGAAATACTGCGAGGAATGAACACGATGGGGCAAATTGATAAAATTACGATACCTAATATACCCCCGCTCGAGCGCGAAATGATTGCGTTCAGAATAGCCAACATGCTGGAAGAGGGCACATATGTAAATCTCGGTATCGGCATCCCCACACTAGTATCAAACTGGATTGAAGGAAGGGACATTATCACGCAAGCTGAGATCGGCATGCTCAAATGCGGGCCACAGGCCGAAGGAGACAGCATCGAACAGGATCGCATTGATGCTTCTTGCCATTATGTCTGCCATATGCCTGGATGCAGTTATTTCGACATTGAGACATCGTTTGCTATGATAAGGTCCGGCCGGATGGATGTAGCCGTGCTGGGAGCACTTCAGGTATCAGGAAGAGGGGACCTGGCAGGGTGGAATAATCCTTCACGCGGTCTTGGCAAGGTTGGTAACATCGGCGGCTCGATGGACCTGGCAGTCCGGGCAAAAAAACTGATCGTCGCCATGGAACACTTCACAAATGATCACCAACCCAAGATCGTCCCTGAATGCACATATCCACTGACGGCGGAGAAATGTGTAGACGTGATCGTTACCAATTATGCGGTGATCGAAGTAACCGAGAATGGATTGGTGCTCAAAGAGGCGCTATCGGGACTTACACCCAGAGATGTTCAAAACATGACAGTTGCTCCTCTCATTGTCGCCGACGATTTCCATGAGATGGAGCTTTGATGCAAACAGACAGAATACGTATAGGCCTTGGAGGTAATATAAATGGCCAGTTAATTTGAATACGGTTTTCCTAATCTTCCAACAAGGATATTACGGATTTCGAAATCTAGTTGCCCTTGCCCAACTATCGTGATCACTTCCTCACGAAACCCAACCGGGCAATCGTAGCCTTTAACCGTAATATGGATAGGACATTCAATAGTGGGGCTAACCGAACAATAGAACCTTTCCGCAATCCTATGGCCTAGTCAAATAAAGATCTCTTCACTGCATATCCATCCTAATGTGTGATTGAACATTACGATGAATTGTGCAATCGAACACACGCTAGCTTTTGAATCATGAAAGCCATAGGCGGATTCTAGCCAAGCATTATTGGTTGAACTACAGCTAGCGTTCATTCATTGTCTCGACCTGCGTATCTAATACTTTTTTCATCAGAATAAATGAAAATTTTGCCCCCTCTTTTTCGGACAAGATGTCCTTTAAGTATATCTTAGCATCGTCATGGTAATGATCAGGGAACCGTATACTTAAATATGTCATTTTATTTTTCATTGGTTCCCAAAATCTATATTGCACTTCTCCTTTGCCCACGTATTTCTCTAAGAACCGGTCAACGGACTGACTTTTCCCGGACCAAGTCAATACGGATTTGTTTACCCAAACGCTCTCCCAATTATCAAAGAAGGGAAAATGTGTAATAACATTCCTGACAAACCTAAATAATTCTTTTGCGATTTCCGCTTCTAGCGGCGGTCTCTGTATTCGCATATTGTCAAGAACCCACTGTAACGGTTCATAATGCAATAATTCCGAATAGACTCCGAAACCATCCCGAATCTTAGAAAACCGGTACGATGCATCCCTGTTCCAGAAATTGTCCTCCATGACTTCCTCGAATATATCATAGAATCTGTTGTATGCAAGGGTCAGGAACTGCACCTCTTGTTGGTTTGGTCTCGGCCAATTCGGCATTTGTTGAAATTATATAATCTTTCTTCTTACATTTGCAGAATTAATAATTATATAGGTATTTATGGATTGCACTTTCTGACGAATTGTGCTCTGTTAACTGATCGACAGGGAATCCGTCTTAACGGGAGCAGTGTAAAGGATGTACGGTTTGGAAGTCTAAACCACTATTAATTACTAATTATTAATCTTGTGTTCATGTTCTATTCATCACCGGTTCATATGGTAATAGTAAACTGCGTTCAAAGAATTTGAGTCAAAAAACAATGTAGAAAAAATTCAGGGAGAAGGATAGTTCTTTTATATTTTAAATGATTGAACTAACTAACTTAACAAAAATATATGACACAGGAGAGCTGAAGGTTACCGGCTTGGATAGCATCTCCTTCCGTTGCGAAAAAGGCGAAATGGTATCCATCATGGGCCATTCCGGCTCAGGTAAATCCACGATGATGAATATACTGGGTTGCCTGGACTGCCCGACCTCGGGAACTTACCGGTTGGATGGAGTGGATGTGGCCAGTCTGAACGATGACCAGCTCGCCAAGATCAGGAACGAGAAACTGGGGTTCGTATTCCAGTCATATAATCTTTTACCCAAAATCTCCGCCCAGCAGAACGTAGCCCTGCCGCTGATATATTCCGGCCAGGACCACCGTATGCAGCGAGCAATGACAGCGCTTGAGGCAGTAGGCATTGCAGTAAGAGCAAAACACCTGCCGAGCGAAATGTCAGGCGGTGAAAAGCAGCGCGTTGCCATCGCGCGTGCGTTGATAAACAATCCCAAGGTTATCCTTGCCGATGAACCGACGGGCAACCTGGATACAGCTACCAGCCACAGCATCATGACGCTGTTCACTGACCTTAACAAGAAGGGCATAACTGTCGTGATCGTTACACACGAGGAAGACATAGCCGGCTACACGCAGAGGACCATTTACGTAAGGGACGGCA
>JBEKCL010000209.1:0-5942 GCA_050014895.1 Dehalococcoidia bacterium | reverse complement strand
ACCAGTTTTTTCCATTTTTTAACTTACTTCCACTCTATTTCCCGATATAATTCCCCGGTTTAATTCTATATATGTGGTTGATTTGGCTTTCAGCTTTTCCGCCAGCGGTTTTACAGCGTCCTTTGGTTGTATGACATCACCGCAGGTGAATACATCAACCGCTGCGTAGTTATGTTCAGGCCAGGTGTGAATAGAAATGTGCGATTCCGCTATTATGATTACACCGCTGACTCCCTGGGGAGTAAACTGGTAAAAAGAGTCTTTTATGACCGTAGCGCCTATCTGCGTGGCCACATCCGACAAGGCCTTTCTCAGATATTCGATATCATTCAAAAGATCATGATTGCAGTCCATTAGTTCCAGCAATAAATGTTTCCCCAGGGCCAATTAGTTTCCCTCCTCAAAGATTGTCATATATTAAAAATGTAATAAAATTTAATAATTTGCAAACAGAGCGTAATTTTATATTTTATGTTGACCAATTTCAAGAAAATGTACCCTTTCGGCTATTGACAAAGTCCATGTGACCCTGTAAAATCGGTTTCAAAATCCATCTTAAGGAGGCGCATGCCGTGAGGAGAATTATTGGGACCCTCGTTGCACTCGTAGTGGCAGTATCATTGGTGCTGATACCCGCAGCCACAGTCTCAGCCGATCTGGGTAAATGCACTGGTTGGGACAAAGTTAAATGGGAAAATAACCAGAACTCCTGGAAGCTATATCTCCAGCACTGGGGAAGGACGCCTACCAGCGCCATGACCAGGCTTGCTGGCCTTTGCGGCCCGGATAAACTTTGTCCCGGCGTATGCAATACCTCCAAATGCCCGTTCCCCACTGGTTGCGACATTAACCAATGTCTTGGCGGTTGCAGCAATAGCAATACCGAGGCAGGTACTCTGGGAACGGCTTGCACTAAGGCTCAGAATAGCCTTGATTCGCCCACCACACCGACTTCACTTCCGCTTGATGATTGTCCGCTGAATTGCCCGGCGAACACGACCACAGCCGGTGCTGGCACTTCCAAGTGCTCTGGCTGCTGGGGCAAGAGCCTGTCTTTTGCCGGCAAGAGCTGGGGTGCTGGAGATATCGGCACCAACGCACTCATCAACAACGACCAGATGAACCATTTTGGTTCTGGTAAATTTGGCGGCGGTGACTGGGGTCTTACAGGTAGCGCGCATCCCGAATGCATAGCTGAGACCTGGGCACTCCAGAACAACCTTCTGGCCAAATGCAAAATCTGCAAGTAAGCATAACTAAGAAAATAAATAAGCGCTCCGATGATCATCGGAGCGCTTATTTATTTACGTCTGCTACAAGGTGAATCCTATGGAATCAGCAGATAAGTTAATTTCGGTATATAAGGCATGCGGGCAACCCGAGGCCGAGATAGTAAAAGGCCGTCTTAACGTAGAGAACATACCGGCCGTGTTGAAATATGAAAGCCTGGGTAATGTATATGGACTGACTATTGATGGACTGGGGCAAGTGGAAGTACTGGTCCCTTTAAAATACGCAGAACAGGCCAGAGAAATATTGGACCATGACGCTGATCTGGAACCGGATTGTCCGGACGCTACAGAGCCAGAGCAGAATTCAGAGCTTTAAAATCGAACCGGCTATCCAGGATGGACATCAATACCGTCAGTTTTTGCAGATGCTGAAATCTTGATTTGGCCAGCGCTTGCTCAATTGCTGAGACAATTTCATTAATATCTTTATTGACCACCATTACAGGTACTTTCTTGTCCTCAGCCTTGACCATTACGGGCATTGAAGGCTTCTGTTTTGTGACTATCAGGCATTTTGTAGATGTATCCAGGGCCGCAAGCTGCATGTCAGGCCTTTCAGACCTCGTCACGACCGCTTTATTGCGTTTTCTATTGTAATAATCTCGTGCCGAATCTGGCGTCATAGCGCCCAACATGACATTTTCTACCAGGTCATTGGATTTTTCCCTGGAGGAGATTATCTCAGCTCCTAATGCTGCCGCAACTTCCGCAACACTGATCCCGAGAAGAGGCCTCGATTCAGGAAGTATCCCCAGAATATTTACTCCACGTGATTTAAAGTAATCTTCACATTGAGCCTTCACTGCACTTAACTTACCCTCGGGAACCTGGTTTACAACAATGCCGACTAGCCTTTCACCGAATTTTTTAATAACCTGGTCGATATCGGCATCCCGGAAATCGGTAGTGTAGCAAATCAAGAGGATTACACGCGTGTTAACTTTCTCGGCTATCGTGTAGCAGGCCAAAGTAGACACCTGGTCGTTTTTCAAGCTGCCCGGACTTTCAATAATAAGTATGTCCCGGCCTGCCGCAATTCTGTCGCAGGCCGACTTAATTTTGCCGGCAAAACTGTCAGCGTCTTCAGAAAGGTCATGCCACAATTTTTCTTGAGAAATGTTAAAAACACAGACCTGCTGCTTATCCTCACCCAATTCGAGAGCTTCATTGATGAAAACAGCATCAGGGCAAACATCCGAAGATGTAGCTTCTGTCAGGTTGACCGGCTTAATATACCCTACTTTTTTGCCTGCATTAATGAGTTTTTTGCCGATACCGGCGCAAAGAGCAGTTTTGCCACAGGATTCGTATGATACAATTTGCAGAGTAGTCATGATGCCTCCTGAATTTTAGCCAACGCATATTATACCATTCTTTACTTCTCGGTTGCATCGGAATATAATGTCTTGAAAGTGCTAGAAAGCTGAGAGTTTTGCGACTCTCAGTTTTTTAATATTCGGAAGTTGGGAGGCTACCCCATGACACAAAAAAGATACGACATCACCCAGGAAGGCCTAGAAAAACTAAAGGCTGAGTATGAGCAGTTGACTTCATTTAGCCGCAAAGATGTAGCGGAGAAGATCAAGCGCGCCCGTGAAATGGGGGGCACTGAAAACAACGCCGAGTATGAAGATGCTAAAAACGAGCAGGCTTTCATCGAAGGCCGTATAAGCTCGCTGGAAAATATCATACTTAATGCACGCATTATCGAAGGCCCTCATCATCCGGGTGTAGTAGAACTGGGTGATACAATACTAATACAGAACCAGGATGGCAAAATCGACCGTTATACTATTGTCGGCACAACCGAAGCGAACCCGGTCGAAGGTAAAATTTCCTGCGAATCGCCGGTCGGCAAGGCACTGCTGGGAAAAAAGAAGGGCGCCAAGGTCGAAGTCCGTACACCCGCCGGTATAATGAAACTGCAGCTTATCGAAGTAAGTTGATATTATGGCCGGCCAGGAACGCATCGAACAGCCGCGCTTGGAAAAACTCTCCAGAATCATTAATCGCGGTATAAATCCTTATCCACATAAGTTTCACCGCACGCATACATCAAGTGAAGCAATAGAGCTTTTCGAAAAATCAGCAGGCGCCAGCCCCACTGACACGCCCCTTGAGGTAAGTCTGGCGGGACGGGTAACTGCAGCACGGTTTATGGGGAAAGCGGCTTTTTTCGATATACGTGATGGGTCAGGTAAAATACAGGCATTTTTCCGCCGCGATTCGCTGGGAGATGATAATTACGAACTGCTTCGAGATATCGACCTGGGCGATTTCATCGGGGTAAGAGGAACTCTCTTCAAGACCCGCTCAGGCGAAATAACAGTTGAAGTAGTAGATTTCACTATACTTGCCAAGTCCCTAATGCCATTGCCTGAAAAATTCCACGGGCTTGTAGACGTGGAAAAAAGATACCGTCAGCGATATCTTGACCTTATTGCCAATGAAGATATCAAAGACCTGTTCGTTAAAAGAAGCAAAATAATCAGTATAATACGAAATTTTATGGACGGGCGGGGTTTTTTAGAGGTGGAAACTCCGGTCCTTCAACCCATGTATGGCGGAGCGTTGGCGAGGCCTTTTATCACACACCATCATGCACTGAACCAGGACCTCTATCCCAGAATAGCCCTGGAACTGTATTTAAAAAGGCTGATAATAGGCGGTTTCGACAAGGTTTTTGAGATCGGCAGGGTCTTCCGAAACGAGGGGATATCCACCAAGCATAATCCTGAGTTCACCATGATGGAAAGCTATGAGGCGTACGCCGACTATCATGACGTGATGCAAATGACCGAGGAGTTGGTCAGCACCGCAGCAAGAGAAGCGCTGGGTACCACGGAGATCCCGTTCGCCGGAGAGATCATAAAGCTTGACCCACCGTGGAGACGTCTTCCGCTAAAGCAGGCGTTGATTGACAAATGCGGGATAGACTTCATGGACTTTCCCGACGCCGACAGCCTGAGAGCAAAAATGGAACAGATGGGCATGCAGGTCGACCCGCTGAAAGACCGCGGCCGTTTGATTGATGAATTACTTTCAACGTACGTAGAACCTGATCTCAAACAGCCGACTTTCCTGATTGACTACCCGATTGAGATGTCCCCGTTGGCAAAAAGGCACAGAGATGACCCAGCGCTTGTAGAGCGTTTTGAAGCTTTTATAGGTGCTATGGAAGTCGCAAACTCCTTCTCTGAGTTGAACGATCCCCGAGAGCAACGCGAACGGTTTACCCAGCAGAGACAGATGCACGCCGCTGAAGTAGAGCGTGCCATAGCTGCCGGAGAGCTTCCCGAAACCGAAATGATAGACGATGATTTTATAACTGCCATGGAACATGGCATGCCTCCGACCGGTGGCCTGGGAATCGGCATTGACCGTCTCATAATGCTGCTGACCGACAAACAGTCTATCCGGGAAGTGATATTGTTCCCACAGCTCAAGACCAAGTAGAATGGGTGTGAAATGATTGATATTAAACTGATCCGAGAAAACCCGGACATTGTTATCCAGGCAATGCAGAAACGCGGTGAAGCTCCGTCCCTGGTTACCGAGGTAATTGAGCTTGACAACACTTACCGGCAGTTGCTGAAGGAAGTTGAGACGCTGCGCGCCAGGCGCAATGACGTGAGCAAACAGATAAGCAGGATGAAGGACAAGCCTGCTGACCTGATAGCTGAAATGCGTCAGGTGGGGGACAGGATAACTCAAATAGAACTCGAAGCTGGCCAAATAACAGCAAAGCTCGAAGATAAGTTGCTGAGATTGCCCAATTTGCCCGCGGCTGATGTACCCCAAGGCAAAGACTCCGAAGAAAACGTGGAAGTTCGGTCCTGGGGCAAACAGGGAAAATTCCCGTTCACCGCTCTCCCGCATTGGGAGCTGGGAGAAAAGCTGGGCATAATTGATTTTCAGCGTGGGGTGAAATTGTCCGGCACAAGGTTCTACGTATTGCGCGGATCCGGGGCTCTGCTGCAGCGTTCACTGATCAGCTTTATGCTGGATCTGCATGTAAAGGAACATGGTTATACGGAAATGTATCCGCCTTCCATGGTAAAAAGAGAATGTCTGGTGGGATCAAGCAATCTCCCCAAGTTCGCTGACAATCTTTACCACGATGCCGAAGAAGATTACTGGTTCGTCCCGACCGCTGAGGTTCCACTGACAAATCTGCACCGTGATGAAATCCTGCCGCCGGGCTCATTACCGATTTACTATGTAGCACACACCTCATGCTTCCGCCGGGAGAAAATGGCCGCAGGCAAGGACAGTCGTGGAATTAAGCGGGGACACCAGTTTGAAAAAGTTGAGATGTACAAGTTTGTAGAACCTGCAACCTCGGAAAATGAACTGGATAAACTAGTACATGACGCAGAAGACATTTGTCAGAAACTCGGACTCACTTACAGGGTCATCCAGTTGTGCACCGGCGATTTAGGATTCGCTGCTGTTAAAACCTTTGATATCGAAATGTGGGCGCCGGGATGCCAGGAATGGCTCGAAGTAAGTTCATGCAGCAATTGCGGCGATTTCCAGGCAAGGCGGGCCAATATACGCTACCGCCCGGATTCTGAAGCTAAACCGAGGCTGGTTCACACTCTGAACGGGTCCGGCCTGGCCCTTCCAAGAGTCATGATCTCTATTATG
>JBEKCL010000208.1:0-5964 GCA_050014895.1 Dehalococcoidia bacterium | reverse complement strand
TGCCAAAATCGCATTTAAGATCGGTAACCCTGAGAATGTCCTTAAATACCATGTCCAACATGCTTACGATTTCCGCAACCGCCCCCTCGCCGTATTTTTTGGAAAATGCGTCGAGGTTATCCATTTTAATCAGCAGGATAGAAAACTCATACTTGTAGCGGGTGCTGCGGGCGATCTCCTCAGCCAACCTCTCATTGAAATAGTCCAAATCGTTCTTACGTGCTGTTGAAGAAGACTTGAGTTCAACAATCCGTTTTTTTAGTTGCGCAATCTCACCTGTCAACTGCGCCTGCGTTTTTTCAGGGTCCTGGCCTTCCTTATCCATATACCTCCCCACTAATTACATTAAACCAGTAAATTGTTAAGCGCTTATTAGACAATCTATCACGTAGCTGTTGTACTCGTCAACATCGGACTATATCATATGTTTTTAATAAAAGAAGCGGTGAACCCTAAGGGTTCACCGCTTTATTATCCGGATTTCTGTGTTTTCTAGCGGCTTCTGATACGCGGCCTTGCTGTGCTGTATCCGCGTGACGGCGCTGCAGAGCGTTCATATGCAACTGCCGGTGCAGGCGCGGCGTAATCAAAACCCTCTAATGTCTTGCGCTCCAGAGCCGCCTTGAGAATACGCTCAATATCGCGTATGAGTGCAGCATCCTCATGTGTCACAAACGTCAAAGCATCGCCCTTCTGATCGATCCTTCCTGTACGGCCGATCCTGTGAGTATACGCGTCTGTACTGTCAGGCATATCGTAGTTAATGACATGCGATATGCTGAGCACATCAATTCCCCTGGCGGCTATATCAGTCGCCACCAGGATTTTTATTGACCCTGAGCGGAAACCATCAAGAGCAGCCTGACGCTTATTCTGGGCCATGTCACCATGTAAGCAAGACGCCCTGAATCCAGCCCTCTTCAATTGCAGCGCAACCCTGTCCGTGCGGTGCTTGGTCCGTGTAAATATAAGCACGGATTCAGTTTCATTACGCTTGAGGAATTCTATCAACAGCGCCGATTTCAGATGCTGCTTTACAGGGTAAAGCGCATGCGATACACTGGCGACAGGAGCTGAGTGGCCTATCTGTACAGTAACAGGATTTCGCAAGGTTTCGTTAATTAACCTTTTGATATCGGCAGGCATAGTAGCCGAGAATAGCAACGTCTGACGTCGCTGCATCACGCATTTTAGAATGCTTTTTATATCGGGCAGGAACCCCATGTCGAACATGCGGTCTGCCTCGTCGATTACCAGCATATCCAGGTGAGACAGGTCTATTGTACCCTTCCAGATATGATCAAGTAGACGTCCCGGACAAGCGACGGCAATCTCTACGCCGTTGCGTAACCTGCGTACCTGCTGGTCCATTCCAACGCCGCCGTAGATGGCGATACTATTCAGACCGGTTTTCTTCCCCAGATCGTCAATGGCCTCGCAGGTTTGCTCGGCCAGTTCACGTGTTGGAGAGATAACAAGGGCCCCAATTTTGCCCCTGGGAAGTTGCATCAAACGATGAAGTACCGGCAGTAGAAAAGCTGCCGTTTTGCCCGTCCCGGTCTGCGCCAAGCCTATAATATCACGGCCCTGCATAATCGGGGGGATTGCCTCCATCTGGATGGGTGTAGGCACGGTGTAACCTTGCCCCTCAACCCCAGCCATGATGCTAGGATGAAGATTGAAATTTTGGAAACTCAATGGATGACCTCTTTTATTATTCATTTTAGCCAGGTTGGGCCATCCAATAACTTGAGATTAATCTGGTGGGAGATTATAAGAAGCTTGTGAATAACCTAAACTTGAACTATGCATGAATTATACACTATGTAAACTCCAACGTAAACCCGGGGCATCTTATTACATATGCAATTTAACTTCACACAAACGTGCTTTAGCTTTCATGATAGATTCACAAATAGCTTATAAAATAAACGCATAATCATGAAAGGGGGTATAAGAAATGAATAACTGGATGAAAATCGGGCTACCCATCGTACTTGCAGTTTTGCTCGTACTTACGGCTGTGAGTCTGACCCTGGTCATTACCAATGGCAATAATAGGAGTCAGTCCTTAGCTTACCAGAATGGGAATACGACCGTCGGTCAATATGTGAATGGTCCATATTGCTATGGGTATGGCTGGCGTTCAGCTAGCGGAAATCAGAACCAAAATGGACCCGCAGTTGGCTACGGACCGGGCAGATGCATGGCCTGGCGCTGGAACTAACTGATACGATTGTATGACAGATTGAAGTATAAACATCCTTACGGCAGGGGACGAAGGCACCAACTTCGTCCCTTTTTCATTTCCAAAATCAGCTCCTAAAAGCAGGTACTGAATGATCGTTCCCTGAACACTATGAGCTAAGGTAAATTCCGGTTTGATGTGTAGTTATACCATTGCTCGAACGTGGTAATTGTGGCAAAAGTCTTCACCCACTTCACTATTGCATTGATTTTCTGTATTTTTTCGTGGTCGGGTTTACCATTCTTATCCACAAAAGCGCTGGGATGCAGGCCAATGGCGGCCACATCGATATTGGCGAGAACTGAACATAGACTATAGCCAAACGGGCTAAACGAACCAGCCTGTGAATAGGCCTTATAGTTCTTGCAAACATCTTGCATACTTGCGAGACTCGATATGTCAATGATGTCGCCCCACTGCTGACTATCAGCATCCCATTGGGTTACATCACTGGCAGTAGGAATCCGGTACATGCCTGTCCAATGAAGGCACGCTGAAACCGGCATCATTTCGTCACAATTTCATCTATCAGTCCGAAGTACTCCTTATAGAGGTCTGATTTCGCCGTAATCTTATCGCCCAACTCCAGGTATTGGCGTTTGTCTACTGAATATGCAGGCCATTTTGGCAGCTTCGGATCATTCGGATCGCCGGTCTTGGCGAAATTGCACCAGTATTTGGTCATTGCCTGCGATAATTCAGTATCAATCTTATCGTCGGGGATACTGACTTTATCAGCCTTTAGATTGCCGAAGACATAGAATATCTCCAGTCCGTGAAAAGCGCCGAACATTTTCAAAGGAGTATCAGGAATGCGTGTGAATTGATACTGGAAAACTCTGGACTTATTTATGACAGTAGTATCCGCCGCATGCAAGGCTCCAGCACTCATAGCCAGGACGGTGCGCAGTTTGCTCATGGCGATAGGCACGTCCGCCTTGGAAACTGCCGGAAAAGCAGCAATCACATCAGAAGCATGATCTCCGTATACACTTGTCACGTAATCCCGATAATCCTGCTCTGACATTTTCGCCACCTTCGGGTCTGGGATTACAAAGATAGTTCCTTCATCAGCGTTGGTACCGATCAGTAGTGGCACTTTTTCCTGCTTCCCCGCCGTGAAAAGCGACCAGGGGTTATCCGGGATTACCCATCCATCCACCACAGGTCTGAATTTCACGCTTTGATTGGGATCATAATCCGTGAAAGCTGCTGCCATCACTTCATCGGCGCTCTTCAGCCGCATGGCTGCGAGCACATTGTCGGCCTTGTCGCAGCCAAGAGCTGCCGCAACCTGCTGGCCTGTTTTCTCCGCCTTGTCAACCATATCATCTCTATTCTGAGGAAAGGCGTCACTGAATGAGCCGCTTTCCGCAATGGCCCTTTGAAACAGCCCGTGGGCAAGCGGGCTCACCATTAAATCGCATACACTGGCGGCCCCTGCCGATTCACCCCAGACCGTTATCCTGTCCGGCTTACCGCCAAATGCCTTGATGTTCTTTTTGACCCAGTTCAAAGCAGCAATCTGGTCCAACAACCCGTAGTTGCCGGATACCCCATGCTGCGATTCCTTGCTGAGAAGAGGATGTGAAAGGAACCCAAACGGTCCAAGCCTGTAGTTAATCGTCACCACTATGACATTTTGTTTTGCCAGATTCATCCCATCGTACATCTTCGATGAACCTGTACCTGTAATGAAGCTGCCGCCGTGTATCCAGACCATGACCGGAAGGTCATCCTTGACAGTCTTGGCCGGGGACCATATGTTCAAATACAGGCAATCTTCACTGGTCTGCCCAACATCATATAACACGGATTTAGGTTGGGGACATGCCGGCCCAAATTTGGTAACATCCCGAATCCCATCCCATGGCACCACCGGCTGTGGCTCGCGCCACCGGAGATCTCCGATAGGGGCAGCAGCATAGGGAATACCAAAGTACGTCCATACTTCATTAACCAACGCTCCCCGAACCTTGCCGCTGTCAATGCCGATTACCTCAAGGCTGGGCGGGAGGTGGCAACCGGCCGTAGAGATTACGGCAATTACGGCAAAAAAGGCTGCCGCAACTGCCATGACAAATCTCCTGGCACACATATGGACCTCCTCTCTCATTTATCGCCCGGGCCGTCTATATGTACTATGAGAGACCCCGGGCGCATTTCAATACTGCGTTCAGTCAGCGGTTAGAACCAATGATAGTACTGGGCAAGTAAAAACACACCCTGGATGATGAAATAGATTGCAACCAGAGCATTAAGCACGCCCGGATTGACCATCACGATGATGCCAAAGAGAAGCGTAAGAGCGCCCATGATAAGAGGCCACATAACCCAACCCGAAGCAAGAATCTGCATCAGGCCTGCTATAATTAAATATATCCCCACAATGTAATTCAAAATCCTGGGGAAGATCATGACTATAATGCCGAAAATGATGGAGATTATTCCCCATATCCAGCCTCCACCCATACACCACATAACGCCGCTAATAATAAGAGCTATTCCAATAAGATAATTAATGATACGCGGGAATATGAATATTACGATACCAATAAGAATTAGGATGATGCCTAAAGCAGGACCACCCACTGGCAACCCCAGGTTTAACCAGGACATATTTCCACCTCCTTCTGATAATATGACATGCTATTAAGATTTTACATTTACCTTGACATGGATACAAGGTACGTTCGCCGTTAGGGCCCCGCGATCAATTGTTGGCGACCAGATGGTGATCCCCTCGCAATACTCAGGCATAGGTGTATAATCCGACAATATAGAGATAAAATGTGAAGGTAATAAGTCAGGAGTAAATAGATATGTCAACTCAAATGACCGACGATGAGATCCGCAAAATTGCCGTGCTAAGAGTCCGGGCGAAACAAGGATTCTTCGTGCATTTGATCGTATATGTGATAGTCAATTCTTTACTGGTGTGTATATGGGCCATATTCACCAGAGGCATCCTTTTTTGGCCTGCCTTTACCATGGCAGGGTGGGGCGTCGGATTGCTCGTGCATGGGCTGAAGGTCTTTGTGTCACATGGTGACTGGGAACGGAATGAGATTGAGAAGGAAGTCCGCCGGCTAAAGAAAAACAGCGGGCAGTCATAGGTAGGTCCCATTGAGACCCTGCCGCTCCTGCGCCTTTGCATAATACCGTGCTACGCTGATCTTAAATCTATGCAACGCTCGCCGCATTTTTTCCTTATCCGGATTCAGTTTGGTGATGCAAGTTAACTGAGCCCACATCATTAACGTGGACTGGAAACCCATGCCAACCCCGGCACCCTCTACGGTAATCTGCTGCTCTCAAGTCCATTAAAAGCAGAGTCTAGCGATCCCGACATACACCTATTTCTCAGTAAATCACGCGATGCCGGTGGCCCTAAAAGCTACCGGCGTCCTTTTTATTTATCAAGAAATATTCTTTTTGTACCTAAATCTATCCCCATAGGGTTGTGCTTAGGCGTATAATATCCCCACATTGTTTGGAGACGATTCATGGTGATAAGGTGGCTGACTCTGACATTCTTGGTTTGCACAGTGGCTGCTATTGAGTCGCTAACTTCATGTAGTCCCGCTACCAATATCTATATAACTGAATTGAAGATCACGCCTTCACCAGTTGTTATAGATGAGCCAGCTACATTGCGATGGAGTGTCTCTGGTGCTTCAATGGTGGAAATCAACAATGGGATAGGAGAGGTAGGC
>JBEKCL010000207.1:0-5966 GCA_050014895.1 Dehalococcoidia bacterium | reverse complement strand
AAAGCCTGCGGCGACCCAGTTCTTTGCCATAGGCATGGGCGGTGTGGAGATGCCAGACATGCCCCCGACGCTGGCCGAGATCCAGAAAAGGCTGTTGGCGAAATACGGCCGCGACAGATCGATGCACCTTCAGATCGTCAACTCCATCTTCGAGTTCGTGCAGGTAATCGAGAAGGCCAAGAGCATCGATACGACGAAAGTCCGCGATACATGGGAGAAGCTCAACACCATGGACACTCCTTACGGTACCGCCAGCATAGGAGGACTCAAGACATATGGAATCAAACACGCGGTAAGCCACCGCATGCCGGTCCAGACCGTCGAAAATGGCCAGGCTAAGTTCGTGACCTGGATAGATCCCGGCATGGTGCCATAGAGGCAGGTTTCTGACCCGGGCAGCTACGAATGCGAGTCGCTTCATCGTGGCTGCCCTCATGCAGGCGCATACCGAACGGAAAACCGTATGGAACTTCTCGGCACGTCAGTCGTCAACATGTTCGTTCTGTCGTCAATGTACATATTGATGGCCCTGGGCTTCGCCTTGCTATTCAGCATCATGGGCATTCTGAATTTTGCCCACGGTGCGATCTACATGGTGGGCGGCTACATCTGCTATCAATTTGCTGTGGGATTTGGTCTAAATCTGTGGTTATCTTTGCTGGTCTCAGTGCTGATAGTCGGCCTACTTGGACTGCTCCTGGAGAAATTTTGCTTCCGCGCTTTCTTTGGGGACATGGTCAATAGCATAATTATGTCGGTAGCCCTTATTATAATTCTGGAGACGACGGTCAATGTGACAGTGGGAGTTTATATTAGGTCAATACCCCAGTTTGCATCAGGTATTATCAGGTCCGGAGCCATTTCTATAAGCGCAGAGAGAATAGTAACTCTCATCATCGGTGGTATCCTTCTGTTACTGTTCACTCTATTTATAAAAAAGGCTAAGATAGGTCTGGAGATGCTGGCTATATCGCAGGATCCCGTAGGAGCTGTTTTGCAGGGGATTAATATTCACAGCATTTGTGCCCTCGCCTTTTTTATGGGTTGTGGCTTGGCAGCGGTGGCAGGGTGCCTAATGGGCGCTGTATTCGGACTAAGCCCCTTCATGGGAGATTTCATATTGGTAAAAGCAATTCAACTGGTTATCCTGGGTGGGATAGGAAGCACATTCGGCATCCTGGTTGCGGGTTTGATCATCGGTTCCATAGATGCTACTTTGCCCCTGTTCGTCACCGGCGCTGTTACTGATGTGGTTGGTTTCGGTGTAATCGTTGTTCTCTTGTTGCTCAGACCTCAAGGATTGTTCGGTCGGCGTGAGCCATGAGGTCAATATGAATAAGGCCAACAGGAAATTTTCAATGTGGAAGGGGAAAATACCGACGAAAGCTGTTATCTACGTTGGCCTCATAATCATTTTATTCGTGCTACCCTTAGTTACTCGGTCACCTTACTACCTCCATATCCTTATCCTCACTTTCATCTACATAATTGCCACAAGTAGCCTGCGTACGATAGCTATTTCAGGTCAACTATCTCTGGGACATGCCGGTTTCATGAGTATCGGGGCTTACGTGTCAGCCGTATTAGCAAAAGAGTTAGGCTGGACACCCTGGCTTACCATACCGCTGGGAGGATTAGCCACAGCGGCTGTTGCGGTTTTAATAGGTTATCCGTTCTCAAGACTGAGATCAATCTACTTTTCCATGGTGAGCCTTTTCTTCGGGGTAGCGATATTGGCTGTCAATGCAACACTCAGTGACTACACTGGCGGTGCTGTCGGCCTCATAGCTATTCCACCTTTATTTGCTAGCTCTAAGTTGCCTTACTACTATTTTTGCTTTGTCTTGCTCTTGCTTAGTCTTCTGGCTTTGCGCAGGTTTGAAGTCTGCCGTATAGGCATGACTGTAAAGACTGTTGCTCAATCACATTGGGTGGCATCCAGTGTAGGCATAGATGAGTCCAACTACAGGGTTCTTGCCTTGGCTGTAGGATGTTTCTTTGTCGGTATCGCCGGCGCCGTCTACGCTCATTATAATTTAGTGCTGTCACCAAATGGCTTTAACCTACTCGCCAGTATCAACCTGGTAATATACATGTTCGTAGGTGGTATGGGAAGCTTTTTTGGGCCTCTTATCGGAACTGCGACCCTAATAATCATTCCTGAGCTTTTCCGTGGAATAAAGGAATTTGTTCCATACATTTATAGCGGCATAATGCTGATAGTGATCTTCCTCATGCCGCAGGGCATCGCTAGTCTGCTTGGCCAGGTTAAATTCTGGGTCGCAAACGTTCGTGAAAGGAAAACTGTGAGGCATGCTTCTTGAAGTCAGTGGACTGACCAAGTTTTTTGGCGGCGTCGGTGCTGTGTGGGATTTTGACCTGCACGTCAACGAAGGGGAGATAGCGGGCTTAATTGGTCCCAATGGCGCCGGCAAAACTACTCTGTTCAATCTCATATCCGGGTATGTGCGTCCCAACAAGGGAAGGATAATGTTTGACGGTAATGATATCACGGGTAAGAAACCACATTCCATTGCCAAAATAGGTCTAGGTCGTACTTTTCAGTTGACCCCTCTTCTTTCCGAATTTACTGTCTTGCAAAACGTGGTAGCATCATTTTATCTGCATCCGAGGTTAAGCTTGTGGGCTGCTTATTTCAATACTGGAACCTATCGCCGGAATGAAAGATATATCCTGGACCAGTCCATAGAAATCCTGCACCTCGTAGGACTAGAGAAGGTAAGGGATGAGTTTGCGAAGAATCTACCTCAAGGGTATCAAAAGATGCTTTGCATGGCTCGAGCCTTAGCCATTAAGCCCAAATTACTATTACTCGATGAACCGGCAGGGGGAATGAACCCGGATGAAATAGATTTTACCATGGCAACTATCAAGAAAATACGGCAGCAGGGGATAACTATCCTCCTGGTCGAGCACAACATGCAGGTCCTGGATATATGTGAGAGTGTCAGAGTTATGAACTTTGGAAAGAAAATTGCTGAAGGCTCAGTTGAAGAAGTGAGGCAGAATAAGGAAGTAATCAAAGCCTACTTCGGGAGTGAACATGTTGCTTAGGGTGCAGAACATCACGGTGCACTACAAAAGAGCCATAGCATTGGATAATGTCTCGCTGGATATTGCCGCGGGCACCATAGCGACCATTATCGGTGCTAATGGGGCAGGTAAAAGCACTCTTTTGAGTGCTTTGTCAGGGTTGGTGCAATTGACCTCGGGCGAGATATGGTTTGACAACAAGAGGATAGACAGGATAGCAGCTTATGATATTGTGAAACTTGGTCTGGTTTTAGTTCCTGAAGGTCGAAGACTTTTCCCTTATCTCACTGTCATGGAAAATCTTAGACTTGGGGCCTGCCTGCGAAAAGACAAAAAAGGCATAAACGCGGATATTGAGAAAGTCTCTTCCTATTTTCCAAGATTAAAAGAGAGATTTAGCCAGAAAGCCGGGAGTATGAGCGGAGGTGAACAACAGATGCTGGCCATTGCCCGGGGCCTTATGGCGAAACCAAGGATGCTTATGCTTGACGAACCCTCATTGGGACTCTCTCCCCTTGTTGTCGATGAGGTGGGTTCGATAATAAAAAATATTCATGAAAGTGGGGTCACTGTTCTCTTAGTGGAACAAAATGTGTCTTTAGCCTTAAGGGTTGCAGCAAGCGGTTACGTAATGAGAGTGGGGAGAGTCATCTTAACAGGTACGGTTCAAGAGCTGAAGGGTAATGAGGTTTTAAACCAGGCTTACCTTGGGGGGTGAAAATTTGTAAGGAGAAATACCCGTCTAATGAATAATGATGTTCACCTGAGACCAGGGGAACAGCGCCAAAAAACGAGGGAGGTCAGCACCGGGGCGATGAAGCAGGCGTGCAGAACGAGGCGAACAGTTCGTAAATGGCTGATCATGTGAGGCGCAAGAGAGAAATAGGCGCTTCATGACCACGTTTATGGGGAGGAGTGTAATGAAGAGCCCACTTTGGAGTCCGTCCGCAGAGAGAATCAAGAATTCAAACATGACAAGATTTACGGAATTTGTCAACAGACGGTACAACAGGCAATTTACCGGTTATTTCGATCTCTATGATTGGTCGGTAGCTAATATTGCAGATTTCTGGGCAATCCTCTGGGATTTCCTGGATATCAAAGCCTCGAAGAAGTACGAAAAAGTGGTGGATGATTTGAACAAGTTTCCCGGCGCGCGGTGGTTTGTGGGCGCGGAGCTGAATTTTGCCGAGAACCTGCTCAGGTACAGGGATGAAAGGACAGCCTTTGTTTTCAAGTGTGAAGCCAAACCGCCGGTGAGCATCACCTATGAAGAGCTCTACAACACGGTTGCCCGCCTGGCCGGCTCCCTGCGGGCGGAGGGGGTGACCAGGAAAGACCGCGTTGCGGCGTACATGCCGAATATGACCGAGACGGCGATTGCCATGCTGGCTGCCACAAGTATCGGCGCCGCCTGGGCGTCCTGCGGCTCTGAGCTGGGGATACAGGCGGTGATTGACCGCTTCAGTCAGATCGCCCCCAAGGTTCTCTTTGCGGTTGACGGGTATCTTTATAAGAACAAGCCGTTCCCCATGCTCGCTGCTGCTAAAGCGGTCGTGGACGCGGTTCCCTCGATAGAAAAAGTCGTGATCGTCCCTTACGTAAGCGAAGACCCCGACATGAGAGGCATACGCAATGCCGTGCGCTACCGGGATTTCCTCTGCGAAGAGGAAAAGATCATCTTCGAGCAGGTGCCTGCCGACCATCCCGTCTACATCATGTTCTCTTCGGGCACGACAGGCAAGCCCAAGTGCATGGTCCAGAGTGTCGGCGGGATACTGGTCAACCAGCTCAAGGAGCTTGTCCTCCATTCCGACCTGAAGAGGGAGGATACGATCACGTACATGACCGCACCGAGCTGGATGATGTGGAACTGGCTGGTAGCCGGCCTCGGCGTCGGCGCCAAGATCGTCCTCTTCGACGGCAACCCAGGCTATCCGGATCTGGGAACCATGTGGAAACTGATAGACGAGGAAGGAATAAGCTTTTTCGGAACAAGCGCTACGTACATCAACCTGTTGAAAGGCCAGGGCTTCAAGCCGAAAGACCTCTTCCGGCTGGACTCGCTGAAAACAATAGGTCAGACCGGTTCTGCCCTATCCGCGGAAGGGTTTGAATACGTCTACCAGTCCATCAAGGCGGATGTTCATTTCAATTCCCTTGCCGGAGGCACGGATATTAACGGCTGTTTTGCTATCGGGTCGCCGACGCTTCCGGTCTATGCCGGACAACTGCAAGCCCCGGGACTCGCCATGAAGGTGAAGGCTTATGACGATAACGGCAATCCCGTTTACGATAAGCAAGGAGAGCTTGTCTGCGAGGTCCCTGCCCCTTCCATGCCGCTCTATTTCTGGAACGATCCCAACCACACAAAGTACAAAGATGCCTACTTCGGGGTGTACCAGGACGTGTGGCGGCACGGCGACTATGTGGAGTTCTATAGCGATACGAGAGGGGTGTCCTTTTTCGGCAGATCGGATGCCATACTGAAACCGTCGGGGGTCCGCATCGGCACCGCCGAGATTTACAATATCGTGGAAGCATTTGATGAGGTGGCTGACAGCGTGGCTATAGGACAGTACCGGGAAGGCGACCAGCGGGTGCTGCTCTTTGTGAAGCTTGCTCCCGGGAGAACCCTGAGCGATGAGCTGAAGATAAGGATAAAGAACGCGCTCAGGGACAAGGCGTCACCGCGCCATGTGCCGGCCCTGATCTTAGAGGTGCCCGATATACCCTATACCTTCAGTTCAAAGAAGGTGGAGAGCGCCGTCGCGAATATCGTAAACGGCAGACCGGTCACGAACAGAGATGCCCTGGTCAACCCCGAATCGCTCGATTATTTTGAAAAGATGTTGTCTGTGGTGCAGAGGTGAGATCGGTGTGACTGATCTTTAACACTTGCCAAATGTCCC
>JBEKCL010000206.1:0-6075 GCA_050014895.1 Dehalococcoidia bacterium | reverse complement strand
GCTTCGGTCCCCTCATAGATATATCCGCAATTGCTGCAATGCCATATGGTCTTACCCTTCTTTTTAAATACCTCGCCATTGGCAATATTGGCGGCCAGTTTTCTATATCTTGCCTCGTGGAATTTTTCAACTTTAGCTATTTGTTCGAACGAGGTGGCAACTTCAGGAAAACCTTCTTGTTTGGCAATAGCGGCAAAATTAGTATACAGAGTCGTCCATTCAAGATTTTCCCCTGCTGCCGCAGCCTCCAGATTTGCCTTCGTGTCCTTTATCATCCCCGCCGGGTATGCCGCCGTTATCTCAACATCTCCGCCTTCGAGATACTGGAAAAATATCTTGGCATGTTCTTTCTCATTTCCAGCTGTCTCCTCGAAGACATTAGCGATCTGCATAAAACCATCCTTCCTGGCCTGGCTGGCAAAATACGTGTACCTGTTTCTCGCTTGTGATTCCCCGGCAAAAGCTTTCAATAAATTCTGTTCGGTCTTCGTGCCTTTAAGCGATTTACCCATTTTCATTCTCCCTCCAACTATTTTGCCTGTATTAATTATCCCATGCAGCATTATAAATGAGATGAATTATCTACGCCACTATATACGGCTGCTCCCGGTAAGTTTCGCATATTTGTAAAGCGCCCCCAGCGCCTTAACCGATATCTCACTCGATGGGTAAACAGGATAACCTGCCTGTTCGAAAGCTCGTTTCAGCTCCAGGTTGCTGTTCCTTTCCCCGTCATCTTCCAGGAATGGGTCAAGTGACACAGCCAGAAATACCGGTTTACCCAATATATTGCGGCAGTAATCACTTCCCTCAAGCATCATTTGTGTAATAGTTTTCATATGGGCCGCCGCTCCATCTTTAAGCCCGCGGCGGATATACCGAAATTGGTCAAACATCAGAACCAAAGCATCGACATTTTCATCCGAAGCAACCGCTTTTATAATTTCGCTAAGATTGCCGCCATCTTTTGAGACTTTATAAAAAATAGGCCAGGCGTCCAGGGGATTGCCTATGCTGGTCCCTGCAAGGGGTACCATTCCCCTCAGCTTCTGCAACGTATCTTGACTGAACCGGGGAACAGCCATGCCTTCAGCCGCGCATAAATCCGTTTGTATTACACTGAAACCACCCGAGTTGGCTATCATGGCTACCCGGTTGCCCTTCGGGAGCGGCGAATGACTGAATGCAGCGGCGGCATTCATCAACTCATCGTTGTTCCTGACCTGGATGACACCGCACTGCCGGAATAACGATCGCCACAGCTCAGGGGTGCCAGTCAACTGCCCGGTGTGCGATCTGGCTACGCGATTACCATGGTCCGTCAAACCACCTTTAATGGCCACCACAGGCTTTCTGGCTGCTGCATAGGCCAATGCTTCCTTTAATTTTCCCCCATTTTTTGAGCCTTCAATGTATAGCGCAATCATTTTAGTTTCAGCGTCGTCAGCCATATATTCAAGGAAATCAGGACAATCAAGATCAATGGCATTTCCGTAACTTACAACTTGACTGAACCGTATATTTTTCGTCTTGCCAAAATAGGAGAACGACTCGGCCACACTGCCGCTTTGCGCTATAACGCCGATACCGCCTTCTTCTTCGGAAGATTCCGGCACTATGGCCAGGCCTGAGCGCGGACAATATATCCCGAAACAATTGGGGCCTATTATCCTGATCCTGCCTTTCGCCATTTCCTTCAATGTGTTCTCAAGTTCAATATTTTCCGGCAGACCTGTCTCACTGAAACCGGCAGTATATATATGTACGCACTTTATCCCTTTCTGAATGCAGTCAGAGATCATTTTAGGGACAAGATTGGCGTTTACCAAAATAATCGCATAATCTAAGTGGTCTTTGATATCAAGTATCCCTGGATAGCATTTCTTGCCGAAGATTTCGTTATATTTTGGGTTTACCAGGTAAAGCCGATCTTTAATCCTGGTATTTATGTGGGCTAGAGTGGCTATATCAGCAACAGGTGATGCGCCTATTACAGCCATAGATTCAGGATGAAATATTGCGTCTAATTCAGCGTACTGCTCTTTATTCAAAATTATCGCCTCCTTTATGTAATGCGGCTACCACAACTCAGGGATAAGGAGGAGGGCTAGCCCATATTATTTGGTTAAACGTTCTCCCAGCCAGCATGAGTTTGCTATCTGAAGTTACATAAAATTTAATTTAAGTAGTGCAAAATTATATAATATCTAGGTTATTATAATTAAGTTAGCTAAAGACCAACCAAGTTTACACTGCATAAACCGCACACAATAAGGGTGAAATACCCGAGGAAAAAAAAGATGAAGAACATGAGCAAAATTTATCAGTTGCTGGTAATAGTACTTATTGTAGCTATATCCGCATCCTGTGCTGCAACCACAGCAACCGTTAAACCGGTAAACCCCTCCACTACTTCAAATACAACACTGAAGATTATCGACATCGTCGGAATTCGTGAGTGGAAACCTTTGCAGGAAAGTACATTGAACTGTGCGATGGATGGCGATGAAGACAATACACTCAAATATACGTGGTCAGCAGATCAAGGAACAATCCAGGGTGAAGGCAAGCAAGTAACATGGATCGCTCCCAATATTACGGGAGACTTTAACGTGACCGTTGAAGTCTCCAATCCTAAGGGAGACGGGACGTCATTTAGCAAGAGTTTTAAAGTAACCAACAATCCCTATAACAATGACACACCGGACAGCACAATTTACCTCAAGCTCTCACTGCCATCCACGTTTGTAGTTACAGGATCAGGACATCCAAGGATATATACAACCTCAGAAATTGAATGTGTTGTTGCCGGCAAGGATGCGTCCGAATTAACATACAAGTGGACCGCTCCTACAGGCAAGCTAGCCGGAAATGGGTTGGCGGAGGGTAATGCCAGCAGGGTGGGTTGGATAGCTCCCGGTGTTGCGGGCGATTATAAGGTCTCTGTGATCGTCACTGACAAACAAGGTAATACGGCCAGCGGTGAGGTAAATTTCAATGTTTATTGCTGCAAACCATAAATATGCATGCACTAATAATTCGAGAAAGGAAACCACTATGAAAATCAGCCCAATGTCCTCAATAATACGGGCAATAGTCATGCTGTCCGCAGCTATTATATTTTTAAATATATCTTGTATAACACCACAAAATCCCCAGGCCAACCGGCCCCCTGTAATAGAACAAATAGACGGGTCCACAATTTGGTCACCGCTATCAGAGGGCCAATTCATAGTCCACGCTACAGATCCTGATGGGGATAAGTTAACTTACACATGGCTTGCTGACAATGGTACATTGAAGACAGATGGAAATACAGCAACCTGGATATCCCCTGCGGCAATGGGTAAATACCATATCACAGTAGTGGTAAGCGACGGCAACAATCATGACGTACGTCTTACCAAAGAAGTTACAGTGTTCGTAAACGCTGACGGCAGCCAGACTCCTGATGCACCTATCATGTTAAAAATGTCACTGCCCTCTACTGATGTAGCTACCGGAGCCAAGAGGATACGTATCTGGACTGCAGCGCCGGTTGAATGCGTTGTCGACGGGGCGAATCCCAGGGACTTGAAGTTCACATGGACAGCTTCGAACGGCAAAATACAGGGCAACGGGCTTAACGAAGGAACCGCCAGCAAAGTAACATGGATTGCGCCTGGTGTAGCCGGTGATTTTACGTTGGACGTCGTAGTATCAGATAATACCGGTGAACAGGCTAAAGGAACGGTTAATTTCAAAGTATTCTGTTGTGGTAACTGAGTGAAATGAAGTCAGGTAATATTATTTTCTCGGAATGGCCAACCCTGCGCAAGCCGGACATGGTGGCTGCATACCTGGGCTGGCCTGACGCAGCGCAAGTCGCAACAGGAGCGGTATCATACCTGATTAACAAACTTCATGCTACCAAGTTTGCGGAGATAAAATCCGATGAATATTATGACTTCGCCACCGTTCGCCCCAGCGTGAACATTACAAGCGGTTTGATCCAGCCTCTCCGCATGCCGGTGAACGGGTTTTATTACTGGCAGAATCTTACAGGGGAGAGGGACCTAATTATTCAAACCGGCATAGAGCCTCAGCTCAAATGGCAATCATACGTTGAGGCAATTGCCGATCTCGCCAAGTACTACAATGTACACCGCATATATGCCATCGGAGGACTTTTCGACAGAATTCCACATACACGGGAAACTCATACAAGCGGGCTGACAAATGATCAAACGCTTCTTATTGAGTTGGAAAAGGCCAATATTGAAGCCAGTAACTACCAGGGTCCCAGCAGCATTCATGGTCTGCTGCTAAATGTTTGTGCCGAGAAATTCATACCGGCTCTCAGTATATGGGGACACGTGCCCTTTTACATACGCGCTGAGAGCAACCCAATGGTATGCCTTGAGATCGTAAAAAAGATCACAGAGCTTCTCCAGATCGGAGTTGACCTTGGCGAACTGAAAAAGGCGGCCGATAACCTTTTCGAAATGTTGAATAAACTAATCTCAGCGAACCAGCAGATGAGCGTTTTTCTTAAGGCACTCGAGGAGCAATATGATCTTGAAGGGAGTGCCCCTAATACGGAACTTGAAGGTACGGACCAGGTAATAAAGGACATCGAAGATTTCCTCAGAAACCAGCGGTATAATGGCTGACGGTCTGATTGGTAGTATGCCGGTGCAGGAGAAAAGCCAATGAGTAAATTCGAGGTAAAGGGAAAAAATGTACTTATCACGGGAGCAGCTTCCGGCATAGGCAAGGAGCTATCACTTCTTTTCGCCAGGGACGGCGCTAATCTGGTACTGGATGACGTTCCTGGTAAAAGAGCATTCCTTGACCAATGGGCAAACGAACTGCACAACAAATTCAATGTGCAGGTGTGGCCGTTTCATATCGATCTCACTGAAGAGAAGGGGCCGGAAAAGCTATATGAAACCGCAAAAGAAGCCGCCGGAAGAATAGATGCTATAGTCAACGATGCCGGCACGCTGGAATACGGCAACTTTGCTGATATAGATTTCGATAAGCAATACAACATGATAAAAGTGAATGTGCTTGCACTCTATAAAATAACAAGGCTGGCTGTTCCCGATATGATCAGTGCGGGAAGCGGCCAGATAATGAACTTGTCTTCGTGTTCCGCCTTTCAACCGACTGTCTATCATGCAGTGTACGGCGCCACTAAGGCTTTCGTACAAAGTATGAGCGAAGCCATCAATGCAGAGATAAAGGGAACGGGTGTCAAAGTCCTGACTTTCAGTCCACCCTACACCAAAACCCCGCTACTCAAATCAGGGAACATGCCGGATAAAATGTTCTGGTATAAAATCAGCGGGTTGTGGGATCCTGCAGTTATTGCAGGCAAAGGATATCGGGCTTTCAAACAGGGCAAAGTAATTTGCATACCGGGACCCATGAACTGGCTCATGCATTCTATAGTGGTCAGAATGAGCCCGCATAACCTGCTCAACGCTATTTCACTCTGGGCCATGAAGGGTCAATAATTCTATAGTACGTTAAACGAAATAGAGCCAGTTTACATGTTCCTGCGGTACCTGCCACCGACCTCGTAGAGCGCACCGGTTATCTGGCCGAGTGAAGCATAGCGTGCAGTTTCCATCATCTGCTCGAAAATATTACCGCCGTCACGGGCAACCTGCTGAAGCTTATGCAATGCTTCCTTCGCTTTAGCAGCATTTCTCTTCTGGAAATCGCGAAGATTGTCGATCTGGGCCTGTTTTTCTTCCGATGTTGACCGGCTTAGAGGAATGTCAAAGGGAATAAGGTTTTTAGTGTCCGGGTTCAAGTAGGTATTAACCCCGATAATAGGCAATTCGCCCGAATGTTTGCGTTGCTCGTACAGCATGGACTCATCCTGGATTTTACCGCGCTGGTATTGCAGCTCCATGGCGCCCAGCACCCCACCACGCTTTGAAATCCGGTCAAATTCGGCCAGGATGGCCTCTTCTACCAGCTCAGTCAGGTCCTCAAGGATATACGACCCCTGCCAGGCATTTTCGTTCTTAGTCAGGCCGAATTCCCGCATTGTGATCATTTGGATTGCCATTGCCCGCCTCA
>JBEKCL010000205.1:0-6110 GCA_050014895.1 Dehalococcoidia bacterium | reverse complement strand
ATCAATTGGCTACCTGTCACCAGTCAAGTATGAAGCACTGATGGAGCAACAACAGAATAATGAGGAAACCCGTCAGCCCATCCTAACCTGTTCTGTCCAGTCATAGGGGTTCACTCCAACTGAAAACAGCAAGACGAAAGTCACGTTGGTTCAAATCCACTATGGCCCGCCATTCAAAACTCTGAAGCTAAAACAATACCCATTCTGGACAGATCCCGAACTTTCTTGTCTATTGACAACTCTCTTGCTCTTGACTATATGTACAGGAAGATGTACACTTATAATTGAACTGTTAATGGCCTACCAAGTTGATATTACCCCTGCAGCATTGGAGGCGCTGGAGGCTGTTGCCGACCGTCGAACTCGCAGTGCTATTGTGCGGCGCATCGATGCCATGGCGGAAGAGTCCAAAAAGCTGGGGAAACCACTTCGAGGTTGGCTGACAGGATTTTTGAGTTTAAGGACTGCCGGACAACGATATCGAGTGATATACAAGGTTGATGATGGGAAGAAACGAGTATTGGTGTACTTGGTGGGTATCCGCAAAGAAGGAAACCGCCGGGACGTATATGCCCTGGCTGAGCGCCTTGTAAAGCGGGGGTTAATATAGGGAGCTGGAAATAACAATGATCAGAGAAACTAGAGAACTTACAACGGTAAACGCACGGCGGGAGTTGACAAAACTTCCAGAGCAACTGGGAGCTAACCCAGCCACCGTGGCAGTGACTCGAAGGGGAAAACCGGTTCTGGCAATCATTACGTGGGAAGACTACCTATCCATCTTAGAAACTTTGGAGATACTCAGCGACAATGATGCCGTTGAGCAACTACGGCGCAGCATAAAAGAGGTTACAGAGGGAAAGCAAATTCCGTGGACAAAGGCCAAAACCCGGCTTGGCACATTGATGTGAACTGAATATTGCATACGGACGAGAAACGCAATACCGTTTTTCCCTAAGATACAGCTCTCATTAACGTGATGGCAAGTTAGTTCTACTTCGGTGTTATCGGGTAGAAAGGTCATGCAGCAGCATATCCAACACCTAAGAACCAACGCCAGCCCTCTAGTAATTGAGTAGATTACAAGGTGATCTCCTATTTTGACAAACGGTAAGCGCTCTTGGACATAATCGTTACAGCACAATTATTCGACGCTTATCTCAAATGCCCTCTGAAATGTTATCGCAAGCACAAGAACGAATCAGAGGATGCAATCACATACGCTTCGTGGTTGTGTCGTAGAAAGAAAACATACTTTGACAATTACATTTTAAGGGTGAACCGCGAAAGACTGCCAGGCGAATATGTCTTTGGCGGATCAAATCTGCCGATATATAAATTGTCCAAATGGCAACTCATAGTTGGCCTATCAGCCCGGGCAAATAACCTCGAAAGTAGCCTTCAAGCTGTTGAACTTATTCCTTCAATAACCACTCGAAAGCGTGATGAGTTAATTCCCGTCCGTTTCAGTTCGCTGAACAAAATAACACGAGAGAACCGGCTTTCCATAGCATTTGACGCGGTGGTTCTAGCAAAAATGACTAGCCAAAGAATGAGAATCGGCAAGATCGTACATGGCGATCACCATGTTGTCACTAAAGTGAAGGTTGAAGGATTGTATCCTCAGGTTAACCAATCTGTTTCTCAAATCGGTATTCTGCTATCGAGAACCAGTCCACCGGAAATTGAACTGATGAATCATTGTGGCGAATGCGGGTTCGAAAGAACTTGTGTCCACGAGTCTATTGAGCACGACCATCTAAGCCTACTCTCAAGCATAACAGGCAAAGAACGAAAAAAACTGAATGTCAGAGGAATTCGAACCATAACCCATTTGTCTTATACATTTAGGCCACGCCGCAGACCTAAGCGCCTTTCAGGCAAACCAGAAAAGTATCACAGTAGTTTGAAAGCTCTTGCAATTCGCGAGAGAAAAGTCTATTTCGCAGGCAATGAAGAACTAAAAATTCATGGAACACCTGTCTATTTCGATGTAGAAGGAATTCCTGATAGTGATTTTTACTATTTGATTGGGCTTCGCTTTAATAGAGGTCAAGAAATCGTCAATTACAGTCTTTGGGCTGAAACCGAAGCAAACGAAGCCAATATCTGGGACGAGTTTATTAGCATTCTTTCGGACATAGATGATCCTCTGCTCGTTCATTTCGGAAGCTATGATGCCACCTTCTTAAGACAGATGCGCAAACGGTATAGAGAACCTCCGCCAGATTCCAAGGCCGCAAAGGCAATCAACAACCCAGTAAATATGTTATCTTTCATCTATTCTCGAATCTATTTCCCGACCTACACAAATGGCCTAAAAGAAATCGTGGGATACTTGGGCTTTCATTGGACTGCTTCCGATGCAAACGGTATTACTACAATTATGTGGCGTAAGGATTGGGAAAAGTCTAGGGCAGAAAACCTAAAACGGGATATTATTCTGTACAATCGCGAAGATTGTGAGGCCTTATCCTGCGTTGCTGATTTTTTATATCGGATTACTCAGGGCAGCGACAATTCCGAATTTAAAAGGGATACTGAGATAGTGAAGACTAATTCTCTGTCTGATAATGAACTACACAGATATCACCGCATCGACTTTCGCGTGAAGTCCTTGGAAGAGATTAACAGGATGGGATATTGGGACTATCAGCATCAGAAAATATTGGTTAGGTCAAGCGGAGATGGTAGAATTATAAGAATCGGAGGATATAAAACCATATTGAATGTCAAAGCGAATTCCCTAACGCTTCCAGCTTTTGATACCTCATCTCTGCCATTACAGACCATCCTGCTTTTTGCGAATTGTAATTAGACGGTACTTTCGAGCTCACCTCGCTATATTTTGGCCGCGATTTGGACGCCTGATAGACTCAGGTCGTATGGTTCAGCTATACTCAGAACATCGGAGGATAGTGATTACGTCCTCTTACTATGACCAAATGTTGAATTGCTGGAATTAACTTCTTACTCTCAAACACGAGTTCGGGAACTGTCCAGAATGGCCAACCATTCCACTTAAATCGGTTTCAAACTCATGCCCAATAAGGTGTGCTCTGCGTATATCAAAGGACGGAATGGCAACCAGGGGGCATCCGTCGTTAGGGCCGCAGGCTGCCAGGCAATCCCCGCAACGTCTAGGGCAGAACGGTAATGCCCTGGGGCAGAGAGCCGGGTACCGCCCTCGTCACTATGAGCGCAGGCCCACCGTCGGGTGTTATGGTTACTGTGACTGTATGATAGAGAGGCACTACCGGAGAATCGAACACTATGTTGCAGTTTGCCCCCGGCGCAAACGGGTTCGCGGTAAGGCCAGTGACCACCCAGTTGGGGACCGTAGCAGTGCCACCGTCTATAGCAACGGTAACACCTGACGGGCTGATATGGGCTGAGCCAGTTCCAGTGTTGTTTAAAAACAACTCAAGATCATCCAAGTTGGGACCGATAAAATAGAATGCCTGTACTTCTGTGCATACAAGAGACGGTGTCCCACCACCGCCACCACTGGCATTATCGCTGGCCTGCGCTGAATGACCACCGCCGAAGCTGGTCATCAGGTCCAGGTCCATCACCGGTCCGATAGCGGGAGGCAAAGTCCTCTGGATGGTTATACTCGCTCCCACGGACGGCTTGACCTGCAGGCTGAATGTATCATTGGCCTGTAGAGTCGGACCTACGCGGGAGTAGCCACCACCGAAGAGAAGATCCCCGAGGTTCGGGCCGCAGACGAGAGCTCCAAGGCTTAGAATGCGACCGCTGTCGTTCATGCAGACATTGACACCGCTGACATCAACGGTGATCTCAAACTGTTCGCCGGTTTCCAGCAGGTTGTTGCTGTTGTCATGCCCGATAGGGGCAAAAGTCCACGCCACGTTATTGAAGTAGTCGTCATGGGTCGCCAGGCTGATGATGCATTTATTCTTGCCTGTCTGGTCAATGCCTTTGGGATCCACGCCGTTGGGGGTCATGTCGATGGGGTTGCCTGCTATGGCATTCTTAACCGTGAATTTGATTTTGCCAACCTGAGTAGGGGTGGCGTTATCGGCCATGGCCATGACCGAACCCGAAAGCTCCAGGTTGCTCTGGGCTTCGTTCAGGCCGGAGTAGATAGTTTCCTTGCCCCTCTCGGCGGAGAAGAGTCCTGCGCTCAATACGGCATAGCCGAATACTGCCGCCACGGTCACGAAGGCAATCAGTATGATGGCGGTCTCCAGGCCGGTCATGCCCTGCTGGTCTTTTGAGAAATTATTGAATGCTTTCATGTGAGGTCACCACATAATACATGTCTATTTACTGTGGCAAAAGACCCGCAAGGTACAATGCCAATGACCCATAAGTCCAATATGGATGCAAAAGCTTAATAAAGAATTCAACCAGGTATAAGTTGCCGGGAACTGTGATGTCTTCCTGTCACTCTCAGTCTTAATCGGTCAAGCGTGATATTCTATAAGCGATTGCAGGAGCGCTGCAATTAGCCTTTTACTCTCGTACAGGAGTTCGGGAACTGTCCAGAATGCCCCACCATTGATTTTATTTCTCAAGAAATAATCCAAGGACTTCCCCAACAGGAACCGATAGTGTACCTCCCGATACCCTTATGCCACCTGATACTGGCACATACTATGACCGAATGGTGATGGCCTCCCGTAAGCAACGGTGAAATTGGATGCTTTGACCCTAATTATACGGTGGACTAACTCCAGCCACTCGAAAGGGCGGCTTTTTATCGCCCGAAAACAGGAGGCAAACGATGAAAGAAACCCTACAAGCCAAGTATTCTGACCTTATGCCGGAAGTTGGCAAGCGCAACGCTACGATGTATGGCCGACATGTCTAGGCGGCTAAGGACTTCGAGGATTTTAGGAGAGATGGGAGAAACCATGGGCCGAAAGGGTATTGACATCCTGTGGGCCTGCGTCTAGCATTGTTTTGATAATTATGGGGGAAGGCTGGGGATGGGTGGCTGGCTAAATTATTAAGGAGGCCGATATGGCAGAGAAGAGCAAAATGCTGATCAAGGGTGGAACAGTGGTCACGATGGACCCCATACTGGGCATATTGAAAAACGCTTCCATATTCATCGAAGACGGGATAATCAGGAGCGTAGGGCCCAACCTGTCTGTCGAGGACGCCGAAGTGATTGATGCGCAGAATATGATTATCATGCCGGGCTTCGTCGACTGTCATCGCCATATGTGGCAGTCCCAACTCAGGGCTATAACCGCGGATTGGAGCTTGTACGATTATTCTGCGCGGATCAGGAGCGTGTATAGCTCCTTCTATGATCCGGGAGATGCCTATATCGGCACCTATGCCGGTTTCCTAGAGGCGCTGAACGCTGGTGTGACAACTATAGTCGACCACTCTCATATCATGAATACGCCCGACCATGCGGATGAGGTCGTGCGGGCCTTTACGGAGTCCGGCATGCGTGGCATCTTATGCTACGGTATGTATGGCAATGCAAAGCCGGAGGAGAGACTGACACCGGCAGTCCTGATGAGCCCGCAGTGGCATTATGACGACGCTAGGCGCATTAAGGCAAAATATTTCAATTCCGCCGATGGCCACGTTCAAATGGGCATAGCGCTGACCGAGGCTGACTTCTTCCCTATGGAGCTCTCGCGGAGAGAGTTGGGATTCGCCAGGGAGATCGGTGCCAAGCGGATCAGCGCTCATGTTGGCATGGGAGCGCAGAACAAGTGGACCCGGTATATTGAGAGGCTGAACCGAGCCGGGCTGCTGGGTGAAGACATACTTTTTATACACGGCTGGAGCCTGACCGACCATGAGTTGAAGCTTTGCGCCAAATGCGGCGCGGCCGTGATCAATACGCCGGAGACGGAGTTGCAGATGGGAATGGGTTTCCCGGTCACCTGGAGGCTGCTTTCCTTAGGCGGGCGTACGGGCATAGGTATAGATATTGTCTCAAATCAGAGCGCCGACATGTTTACGCAGATACGTTTGAACATGGGCATCCAGCGAGCGCTGCAGAACGACGCTTTATACAAAGCCGGAAGGATGCCGAAGGTGATTACTCCTACCACCTTGCAGTTGCTGGAGATAGCCACTATCAAGGGTGCCGAAGCGATAGGGCTGGATAAAAA
>JBEKCL010000204.1:0-6117 GCA_050014895.1 Dehalococcoidia bacterium | reverse complement strand
ACAATATATAAGGCCTATGAAAATTGGGCTCGTTTCACCGTACGACTACTCCCATCCCGGCGGTGTTATAAACCACGTTTCATATCTTGCACACCATTTGCATCTTATGGGCAACGACGTGAAGATAATCGCGCCAATGCGCAAAAAAGAAACGCGGTATATGGATGAGCAGGTAACCGCTGTCGGGCGGCCTCTTCCTATCCCGTACGGTGGCACCACCGCACGTATACCACTATCTCCATGGTTGCCCTACCAGGTAAGGCGAGTACTCGATAGGGAAAATTTCGACATTATTCATATGCATGAACCGTTCATACCCATGCTCTGTTTAAGCGCTCTTGCAGAGTCCCAGGCTATCAACGTCGGGACATTCCACGCCTGCCACGAACAATCTGCCGCCTACTGGCTAGGGCAGCCGATCATGCGCAAATTGGGCAAAAAGCTCCATGGTAAAATTGCCGTATCTCAGCCTGCCCTGACATATATATCAAAATATCTCCCGGGCGATTACCACATTATCCCCAACGGCGTGGATACGCAGCATTACCAGGTCAACGGTCCTGTTCGCGAGGAGTTTAAAGACGGTAAACTGAATATACTGTTTGTGGGAAGGCTGGAAGAACGAAAGGGCGTGGGTGATCTCATCCGTGCCTGTGCAGTCGTTAAAAATAGCTTCCCTAATTTCCGGCTTATAATCGCCGGCCCTGGCATCCGGCTGCGAGGTTATTACGAAATGCTGGCCCGCACTCTTTTGAATAACCATACGGTATTCACAAAGTTTGTACCGTACAATGAACTACCTCAATATTACCGCACCGCCGATATTTTTTGCGCTCCGGCTAATGGGGGAGAAAGCTTTGGCATAGTTCTTCTTGAAGCCATGGCCAGCGGTAAGCCGGTAGTAGCTACTAATATAGCCGGCTATGCCAGCGTGCTGACCCACGGGCAGGAAGGTCTGCTGGCAAAACCAAGTAACCACCGCTCTCTTGCAGCTGCATTGTTGACCCTGTTGAAAGACAAACAAATGCGGGCTAGAATGGCGGAGCAAGGTCTCCTGACTGCTGAGAAATATAGCTGGGAAAACGTAAGCCGGCAGGTAATGGACTTTTACATGACTCTATGCAAGTGAATTAATAAAGGATAAGATAATGTCAACATTCCAGGATGTACGCAAGAAAGCACAGCACGCTATAACAAAGCCACTTGTCCCGGTGATAAGTAAACTACATCTCACACCCGATGCCATGACTATCAGCGGTGTGGTATTAAACCTGGCAGCAGCCGTTATCATCGGTTTCGGACATCTGTTGATAGGCGGCATAGTATTTCTGCTGGCCGGCCTTTTTGACATGCTGGATGGAGCGCTTGCCCGATATATGCAAAAAACCACAAAATTCGGGGCGCTATTTGATTCTGTATCAGACAGGATAACAGAGGGGGCTTTGTTCCTCAGCTTTATCTTCATTACCAGCATTGCGGTCTGGCCATTCAGTGTAGTCTGGGAGCTTGTGCTGATTTTCCTGGCCATGATCGGGTCTTTTTTAACGAGCTACATTCGGGCCAGGGCAGAGGGGCTGGGTATAGACTGCACCGTCGGCTTGTTTACACGTCCTGAGCGGGTTATAATATTAGCGCTCGGACTGCTCTTGAGCCAGGTTTTCATCGCCTTGGCCATAGTAGTAGTCCTTTCTTTTGTTACCGTGGGGCAACGTTTTCTGTTTGTTTGGCAACAAGCAAGAAAATAAAATGTTAGGCTGGAAAAGAGACTGAGGTACAAAAATGAGCGATAAAATATTTGAGGTAAGCTTGTGTGCTCTGGCGGCATTAACTTTAGTCTGGATAGTAGGAGGCATCGCTCTGGCAGCAATGGGATATCCCTGGGCGGATGTCTGTATTGGACTTCTTATATTCCTTACCATATTGATGGGCATCGTTGTCCTGATAGTCGGCGGTGGCGCCCTCCTGTATTTCTGGGGCAAGAACTATACGGCCCGTGGATAATTTGACGTATCGGCGTCATTCCAGTGGATTAATACGATATTAATTTTTGGCATGTCCAATTTAAGGTAGAAAGAATGTCAGTTGTAGCTGTTATTGGCGCCCAATGGGGCGACGAAGGCAAAGGTAAAATAGTGGACCTTCTCTCGGAGAAGGCGGATGCTGTTATACGTTTTTCCGGAGGAGACAACGCCGGCCATACGGTCATTAATCCCAATGGAGAATTTAAACTGCATATAGTGCCTTCCGGGATTTTTTACCCGCGGGCAGTCTGTGTTATAGGCAATGGCGTTGTGATAAATCCGGGGGTACTTTTGGAAGAGTTGGACGCCCTGAAATCAAGGGGAGTGGATGTCGGCAACCTTCACATCAGCGACCGCGCACACTTGATAATGCCCTGGCACATATTACTTGACGGGCTCGAAGAGGAAAAACGCGGGCAGGGAGCTATCGGGACTACTAAAAAGGGCATCGGACCGGCATTCGCCGACAAGACAGCACGTCGAGGTATACGCACTTGCGATTTGCTCAACCCCAAGACACTCAAGGAACGGCTCGCCAGTATTCTTGCTTCTAAAAATGAATTGCTTACGAAAGTTTATAATGTGCCGGCACTGGACCTTGAGTCTATTTTCAAAGAATACTCGGGCTACGCGGCCCAGCTGGCGCCCCATATAAAGGATACCACTTCTCTTGTCAATGACCTGATCAGCAAGGGCAGCAATATTGTACTGGAAGGCGCTCAGGGCACGATGCTTGACCCTGATTTTGGCTCCTATCCCTTCGTTACGTCCTCCTCACCGCTTGCGGCAGGGGCTTGTATAGGGTCCGGGATAAACCCGCGCAGAATCGACCGGGTAGTAGGCATTTTTAAGGCTTATACTACTAGGGTGGGAGGCGGTCCAATGCCCACCGAGCTAAAAGATGAAGTTGGCGAATATATCAGGCAGCATGCCCATGAATATGGGGCTACTACCGGCAGGGCCAGGCGTTGCGGATGGTTCGATGCTGTTGTAGGCCGCTACTCTACCGAGTTGAACGGATTCACCAGCGGTATACTTACCCGCCTGGATGTTTTGGACGAAATGGACGCTGTCAAAATATGCGTGGCCTATCAGATGGGTGGAAAGACGGTTGACCGCTTTCCAGCGGATGTGGAAGCCCTAGAAAATTGTACACCTGTATACGAGGAATTACCCGGCTGGAAAGCTCCAACAACTGATATACGCAATGCTAAAAAGCTGCCGGCGAACGCCCGTAAGTATGTGAAAAGAATCGAAGACCTTATCAGATGCCCATTCCACATAATCTCCATTGGACCGCACCGCGAACAGAGCATAGTAATAAAAAATATTATTTAGCCGTGGCCATGGATGATGACAGTATTCTCACCACATATTGCGGTTTCTATTGCAAAAATTGCATTCCATCCAGGAAAGAGCTTTTTTCACTGCTACCCTGCTTGATCAGCTATTTGAACTGATCAAAAACGAAGGCATTCAAAATTGGAGAGCGAAACGAAAGGGCCACTATCCCTGGTCTTAATTTTATATGCGGGCTGCAGACCTATTTAAGGGGTAGGTCGATCTTATAGTTCTTCAGGGTCTGCTCAATAGCAGCCCTCGTTTTCTCATCGGGTTCAACCAGCGGCAACCGCGGCTTACCCACCCTGAAACCAACGTAATTCAGCGCATATTTGATGGGCATTGGGCTCCCGATCATAAACATGGTATTCACAAGAGGTATAAAGTGGCGATGCAGCCGGGCTGCCTCTTCGATCTTGCCTGCAGCAAAATCATCCATCATTTTTTTATACTGCTTGCCTACCAGATGAGTTATCACACCGATAACGCCGTATCCACCAAGCCCCAGGATAGGGAACGTATCTGCATCATTACCACTATAAATAATAAAGTCCTTATCCACGCCGTCTATAATCCGGGATATCTGAGAAAAATCTGCACTGGCCTCTTTAACGCCAACTATATTATCGATCTTACTTAATTTTATAGTAGTGTCAGCCGTCATGTTGGTTATAGTCCTGGAAGGCACATTATAGATTATGCAAGGTAGTTTAGTAGCCTTAGCGATAGCTTTAAAGTGCTCGTAGAGCCCTTCCTGGTTCGGTTTATTATAATAAGGAACCGTGAGAAGGCAGGCATCCACGCCTGTCTTCTCAGCTTCTTTAGTCAACTCAATGCTCTCTTGCGTATTATAATTGCCGGTACCGGCCACAATAGTTACCTTGCTGGAAACGACGGACTTGATCTCTTCAAACAGGCGCAACTTTTCTACAGCAGTGAGAGTGGGGCTTTCACCTGTTGTACCTGATACCACCAGGCCGTCGCTGCCGGAGGCAAGCAATGCTTTGGCCAGTTTTTTAGCCTGCGCAAATTCAACTTTTCCCTTTGAATCAAAGGGGGTAACCATAGCTGTAAGTAAACGTCCGAATTTCTTCATCTCATCCTCCACACGCTACTTGATGGACTGCTTGACCCATTCCCGCTTGATAGCCTCTTCAGCTATCTGGATAGCGTTGAGAGCAGCTCCCTTGCGGATGTTATCGGACACAACCCATATTACGAGACCGTTCAGATAAGAAGCGTCGGACCTGACTCTACCTACATAAACCTCGTCAGTGCCGGCTGCCAGCCATGGCTGAGGATAAAGGCTCACATTTGGATCATCGAGCACTTTAATACCCGGCGCCTTGCTTAAAATGGCGCGCGCATCATCCGGCGACATGTATTCAGTGAACTCAATATGTATAGCCTCACTGTGGCTTACAAATACCGGCACGCGCACGCATGTTGCCGAGACCGCCAGGTTCTCGGCATGCATTATCTTGCGGGTCTCTTCAACCATTTTCCATTCTTCCTTGGTATAGCCATTTTCCATGAAAACATCTATCTCCGGAAGCAAATTAAAGGCAATCTGGTGAGCGTAGACGTGGGGTACGACGTTACCGCCATCGATCACGGTCTTGGACTGTTTGGTCAATTCCTCAACGGCTGCAATGCCGGTCCCTGAAACCGACTGGTAGGTGGCCACCGTAATACGTTTCATCGGATTCACCTTGTGCAGCGGGTATAGGGCCACCACCATCTGGATGGTGGAACAGTTCGGGTTAGCTATGATTCCCCTGTGTTTTTTTATATCGTCAACATTAACCTCAGGCACAACCAGAGGGACCCGCGGGTCCATACGCCAGGCCGCACTGTTATCAATCACGAGTGCCCCCGCTTTGGCAGCTATGGGAGCAAAATGCTTGCTGATTTCGGCCCCTGCTGAAAACAGGGCGATATCCACGTTGTCAAAGGAATCGTTTGCAGTCTCTTTGACTACCATCTCCTGATGTCCAACAAACACTTTCCTGCCGGCTGATCTGTCGGATGCATATAATTGAATTGACGCCATCGGAAAATTTCTTTGCATGAGAATTTTAATAAATTCCTGTCCAACCATGCCGGTTGCGCCAACTATTGCTACATGATGACCGTTGCTCATATTAATCTCCCAAATTCAGAAGTGAATCTAAACCATAAACCAAGCCGTGACTCTTAACGACCTCTTTAACTGCAAGAATCACGCCTGGCATAAAACATTCCCTGCTTATAGTATCGTGCCTTATACTCAAAGTCTGGCCCAAGGCCCCGAATATAACTTCCTCGCTGGCAACCAGACCTGGCAATCCGGCTTGAACGCTTCGCAGAAGCAGCCTTTGTACATCCTTCAGATCCCGCAGTTCGGGATCGTGCTGGCCAGCTTCACGCAGTCGCAAGTCCAATCGCTCACGCAGACCGGGTACGGAGTGATGACGTGGGGGATTGGGGGATGGGGAACCTAGGAATTGAATCATTGGTCCATCGGGTCATTGAATCATTGAAAAAACCAGGTTTGGCTTTTCAATGAATCAATGACCCGATGAATCAATGACCCGATAAGAAAAGGCCCACCGTTTCCCAAACTGGCCCGGTAATTTTTGGCAGGCGATGAATCTATCGCTTGCGTGGCTTTACGGGCGGCAATCGAGCCCCGCGGGCAACTGGCTTGGTAACGCCCTCCTGACGCAGGGTGCCACCAGCACCGCGGTTACGGAAGAGCCCGCATCGGGCCTGG
>JBEKCL010000203.1:0-6125 GCA_050014895.1 Dehalococcoidia bacterium | reverse complement strand
CACCGATTAACGCTATCTTCATTATGTCAACTCCTTTCGCCAAAGATGGCCCTGCCTATGCGCACCATAGTCGAACCTTCTTCAATCGCTATTTCGTAATCATCCGTCATACCCATGGACAGCTCTTTAAATCCATAACCCCTGTTAAGTTCTTTTAACTTTGCAAATACGGGCCTTACTTCTTCGGGACTACCAGTGAGCGGTGCAATGGTCATCAACCCGATCAGCTCAATATTTGGCAATGCGCCGATATTCCTGACGGCCGTACCCAACTCTTCTTTAAAAAAACCGTACTTGGTCTTTTCTTCCGCAACGTTGACCTGAATAAAACAGGAGACTTTCCTCGCAGCATGCTGGTTGATTGCCTGGGCCAGTTTTAACGAGTCTATGCTGTGGATCACATCGCTAATTTCCAGGGCGTCTTTCACCTTGTTGCCCTGGAGATGTCCTATAAAGTGCAGGCGTATCAAAGACCGGATATCATAAATCTCTTTGAATTTGGGGCCGGCTTCCTGCACCCTGTTTTCGCCAAAATCATGTATTCCGCACTGGTAAGCCAGGCGCATTACCTTCGACGGGGAATTTTTCGTAACTGCTATTAGCCTGACCGAGTTGAATTCTCTATGGCCTTTTTCACAGGCAACCGCAATTCGATTGTGAACACGTTCGATATTGCCCGGTATAGCTTCATATGCATCAAAGTCTTTGAATTCTTTCACTTGAAGGTATCTATTTCACTCGTAGATTTTTTCGTCCTCTGCACGCGCTTCCTGAGCATCATCTTCCACATCCCGGGCTTTAGCAACGGGAGCAAGCGTCTCCCGGTAGTACTCATGCTGTATTATCATGTTCATTATTTCGCTGGTACCCGTCCAGATGATGAGAAGCCTGGCATCCCTGAGCATCCTCTCAATCGGGTATACGTTGGTATAGCCGATACCGCCAACGACCTGCATAGCGTTATTAATCACTTCCCAGGCAGTCTCAGTACCAAATTTTTTAGCCTCCGACACCAGCCGCCTTGAATAGCCGGTGCTGCCCAGTGCATCTACAGCGGTTGATGCTCCGTGAACGAGCGTAAAGGCTGCATCCAACTTTGTGATACTCTCCGCAACCTTAAAGCTGACGCCTTCAAACTCGCGTATCTTACGTCCGAACGCTTTTCTTTTATCGGTGTACCTTGTAGCTATTTCAAGCGCAGCCCTGGCAAGCCCCAAAGCTCCGGCTGCCGAAGTCATCCTCTCAGGGATCATCATCTGATTAAATACATCCGCTCCCCTGTTCAGACCCAGAATAAGATTCTCCTTGGGCACCTTGGTATCTTTAAATACCAGCCTTCCTGCACCACCGCCCCTGGTACCCAACAAGCCATAAATGTATTTGGCTTCGACGCCCATGTCACGTTCAACTATAAAAGCACTGATTGATTTGCCGGGCGTCCCTTCCGTCCTGGCATAGACAAGGAAAATATCGGCTCCCTCAGCTCCAACAACAAACCTTTTCTGTCCATTTAATATATAGTAATCACCTTTTTGGACCGCAGTAGTAGTGGCCCCAAAAAAGTCGGAACCTCCACGCGGCTCGGTCAGCGCTTCAGCGCAGAAGATCTTGCCCTTCAGCAGCGGCTCAAGATATTTCTTTTTCTGCTGGTCTGTGCCGAAAACATCAAGCGCTTCCCCCACTATACTCACCAATGAGAAAAGACAGCCCAAAGACATACCCAGAACGCCAATTTCCTCCAGGGCAATGATCTCGTCAACCCATTTCAGGCCTCTTCCACCATACTGCTTGGAGAAACGTAAACCCAGCAGGTGATTTTTGGCCAGGCCAATAACGTAATCACGCGGATACCTGATCTTATCAGCATCCATATCCAGCAAAAGCTGCCTGGGAACTGATTTCACATATTGCCGGACTTCATCCCTCAACGCCTTTTGCCCATCGGTCATTAGAGATTCCAACATAATCTCACCTCACTAACTATAATTAACGATAATTCCGCCTGGAAATACTACTTCACGACAATATTCAGCAGCTTGCCGGGGACATAGATGGTCTTCAATATCTGCTTGCCCTCGATATAACCTTTAATTTTTTCATCGGCGAAAGCGGACTTCTTGGCATTATCCTCGCTGATATCCACCGGGACAACCAGTTTTTCACGCACTTTGCCATTTATTTGAATGACCAACGTAACCTCTTCGTCACTGGCCAGTTCCTTATCCCATTTCGGCCATAGCTGATTATGTATGCTGTAGGGATAACCCAACTCAACCCATAACTCCTCAGCCATATGCGGCGCAGACGGGGCGATGAGTATCAACAGGTTCTTTATTGCCTCGTCCCATGTTACCTTGCTTACCGAACCTATTTCAACAATCTTACCTAATAGGTTAGTAAATTCCATTAAGGCAGCAAGCATGGTGTTGAAACGGAACCTCTCCATATCCTCCGTTGCTTTTTTAATTGTCTTGTGCATAACACGCCTGCACTCTTTTTCCGCTTCCGCATCTACTTTTTTCCCGGCATACTCAGCAGACGCAAGGTTCCATATACGGTTGAGCCAACGGAACATGCCCACAATGCCGTTATCATTCCAATCGCCTCCCTGTTCCCATGGACCAACAAACATCAGGTACACCCTGACGGCGTCTGCGCCCACGTCCCTAACGTAATCATCAGGAGTGACCACATTGCCCTTGGATTTGCTCATCTTCTCGCCATGATGGACAATTATGCCCTGGTTGAAAAGCCTGGTGAACGGTTCATTAAAATCGACTATCCCGATGTCCCTAATGGCTTTCACAAAGAAACGGGAATAAAGAAGATGCATAGTGGCATGTTCAGCACCACCGGTATACAGGTCAACAGGCATCCAATACTTTAATTTGTCCTTATCAAACGGGTACTTATCATATTTTGGGCTGGTGTACCTGAGAAAATACCAGGAGGAACACATGAACGTGTCCATTGTGTCGGTCTCGCGTTTAGCAGGACCGCCGCATTTGGGACATTTCGTATTAACGAAGGATTCACAGTCCTTGAGAGGCGATTCACCGGTCGGCCTGAACTCAACATCCGGCGGCAGCAGCACGGGCAGGTCTTTTTCGGGTACAGGAACAATGCCGCATTTATTACAATATACCATTGGAATAGGGGCACCCCAATATCGCTGGCGCGATATCAGCCAGTCTCTCATGCGGTATGTGATGGTCTTGCCACCCCAGCCCTTGCTGGTTAAGTATTCGCAGACGGCTGACTTCATCTCTTCCATCGAGAGTCCGTTGAACTGGGCAGAGTTCACCATGTGACCATCTTCTACATGCGCTGCCTGCAGGTCTTTGCCGTCCCAGTTATCCGGGGCAACTACTATCCTGATGGGTATGTTGTATTTCTTGGCCATATCGAAGTCGCGCTGGTCGTGGGCAGGCACACCCATCACAGCACCGGTCCCATATTGTGGAAGCACGTAATCGGCGATGAAAATGGGGACCTTCTCCCCGTTTACCCTATTGATTACATAGCTGCCCAGGAAAACGCCCGTCTTCTCAGTATCGGCAGCCGTGCGTTCGAACTCGGTCTGTCTCTGGGCATTACGAATATATTCTTCAACTTCTTTTTTATGTTCGGCAGTGGTCAGCGCAGGCACCAGAGGGTGCTCCGGGGCCATGACGAAAAAGGTCACACCGTAAAGCGTATCAGGCCTTGTCGTGAAAACCCTGATCTCTTTCTCCTCAATTCCAGGAACATTAAGACCAAACGAAATATCAGCGCCGTAGCTTTTTCCGATCCAGTTGGTCTGCATGATCTTAATGCGCTCCGGCCAGTCGATTTCATCGAATTGCAGGAGCTCATCGGCATATTTGGTAATCCTGAAAAACCATTGTTCGAGCCTTTTTTTCTCAACTATGCTTTCGCAACGCCAGCAAGCTCCGTCTGTTACCTGCTCATTGGCAAGCACAGTCTGGCATTTGGGGCACCAGTTCACAGCCGCCTTGCCACGATAAGCCAGACCCGCTTCATATAACTTCAGAAAGAACCACTCGGTCCACTTATAGTATTCCGGAAGGCATGTAATGACCTCGCGGCTCCAGTCATAGATTGCACCGATGGTCCGCAATTGGCGCCGCATATTCTCTACGTTCTTCAATGTCCATTCGGCAGGATTTATCCCTGTTGCAATGGCTTTGTTTTCTGCGGGAAGTCCAAAAGCATCGAACCCTACAGGATGCAGAACGTTGTAACCCTGCATTCTCTTAAACCGGGCAAAGACGTCTGAAGGCGCCATGGCATACCAGTGGCCGATATGCAAATCGCCAGATGTATACGGGAACATGGTTAAAGCATAGAATTTCGGCCTCGGATCATTTTCCTTAACTTCGTATAAATGATCTTTGGCCCACTTATCCTGCCATTTCTTTTCGATATCTTGTGGATTATATTTACTCGCAGCGTTCATAATAGTGGAAATTTTAACTTTTGTACGTTCCATCGTCAACACAAGCTCGAACGATGCGTACGAAAAAATGTAAGATTAAACAGAAATTGATATTATAAACCCATAACTAATTTCGGTCAGCGGCTCAATATGGAACATAATAAATTCGAAGAACTGGTGGTTGCCGTTATTTCCGGCTTGCCCGCGGAGTTTCAGGAACTGATGGACAATGTGGACATTATCGTAGAGGACTGGCCTACCAGGACACAATTGAGAGAAGTGGGCTTGAGAAATAAAGACGATCTTCTCGGCTTATATGAGGGAACCCCAAGGACAAATCGCGGCCAGAACTATAACCTGGTACTCCCCGATAAAATAACAATATTTCAGAAGCCACTTGAATCTCAATGCAAATCACCCAAGGAACTAAGACAGGAAATAGCTAACACCGTAAAACATGAGATTGCACATCATTTTGGCATTGGTGATGAGAGGTTACGTGAAATCGAAAATGGCCGTTAGCAGTCAATTAGTATTGATTTAGATTTAATTTTAGAGTAGAGTATTACCAAGGTTATGGCGGCAAATATATTGGAGGCTAAATATACATGAGAAGGTTGCTAATATCGTTACCGATTGCCTTGTCGATATTTATGGCATTGATATTCCCGATGGCGGCCTATGCCAGCGGGCTTTTGTTGAACGATCACATTACATCGGTTGACGCATCGATTATTTCCAGCGGCTTTATGTCCAGCCTTTCATTAGCTCAGGATAATGCTACAGGATTGCCAGATGGATTAACCCTCACCAAGGGGGTACCATTCATTGCTCCAAGTGAAGTTACTAAAGGCAATCTCGTTACTGTCAAAGTCAAGGCAACCAACAATAGCACTCAACCTATAAACTACGCGCTGACACTGACCATCAACGGAAAGGCTGCTGGCTCTCCGCAGCAATTATCACTGGACCCAGCAGGAAGCAAAGATGTTGCATTTCAGGTTGCTGCTGATACTACCGGTAATAATGATGTCACCGTAGGCAGCCTTAAAGGCTTCTTCACTGTAAATTCAGGCTCTTTCTTTGATAGCTTACCCATCTATCTTTGGATATTTTTCGGTGTAATCGCCGTTGTAATAATAATGCTGGTAGTCTTGATGGTAATGAAACCGCCAAAGAAAAGGGCGGGGGCTTTACCTGATCAGGGTAAAAAGCAGGGCAAACAGGCTGGTAAAGCAGGGAAGCCCGGCGCCCGTGAACCTCAAATGCAGCCAGGCGGCGGGATGCAACGTCCAAGTATGGCCAATGCACCTGATGGCATGCTTTTCGGTAATCAGGGCCCCCAGGGACAATCTCAAGACATGTCTGGCATGCAACAGCAGTATCCACAACCGGGTATGCAGCAACAACAGTTTCAGCCACAGCCAGGTATGCAACAGCCATTTCAACAGCAGCCGGGCATGCAGCAGCCATTTCAACCTCCGCAGCAACCCGGAATGCAACAGTTTTCGCAACAACCCGGTATGCAGCAGCCATTTCAACCGCAGCCGGGTATGCAACAGCCATTTCAATCTCCCCAACAGCCAGGGATGCAGCCACCCCAACAACCGGGGATGAGGGCGCCCCAGTATCCTCAGAACCCACAAATGCCTCAACCTCCTCAACCACACGGGATGCAGCCTGGCAT
>JBEKCL010000202.1:0-6161 GCA_050014895.1 Dehalococcoidia bacterium | reverse complement strand
GAGGAAGACATAGCCGGCTACACGCAGAGGACCATTTACGTAAGGGACGGCAAAATTGTAGAGGACAAAAGGCGTTGAGTATCAGGGAAAGCATTAAAACTGCCTGGCAATCGATTTTTGCCAATAAGATGAGGCCGTCGATCACCATGCTGGGCATCGTGATCGGCGTGTGCGCCGTTGTGCTGCTGGTTGCGCTGGGGCAGGGATTCCAGACCAGCATGACGCAGACATTTAATAATGCAATCAAAACTGTATTCCTTTGTCTACTCATGGTCGCAGCTACACAAATTTTAGCACCTGCTTGAAATTTTGTTCGTTATCTTTAGAGAGGTCTCTTGGATGTATAGTAAACAGGTATCTCAGGAATTCAAAGTTGGGCAACATGTGCGCATTTTTTCAGCCAAATACTGCTGCGGCAAGCCCAAATATCCGGCATCGGAACAATACGTCAATCTGGAAGATATAATAATCGATTCCTTCCATGCCCGGTATGGACCAATGCTTGTGGACGGCATCATAAGCTGCGACAATATTTATTTCTACAACATCGTTTTCGACAGCAATTTCACGGTAAGCGTGCCCGAAGGAATGTTAGAAGCCACATAAATTTCGACGTTTTTTAGCAGACTTTCGTTACTGATGGGCTTGGAATAGATTGGTAGACCGTATTGTAAAAAACTAATATTTGAGTGATATTGTATGTAAGGCACAAACACTAAGTATGAGGTGATACATATGCTTGCCAAATTCAGAACCACCATCGCATATCCAGTATTCACGACTTTCTTGCTGGGAATCTTGCTGGCGGGATGCAGCGCGAGTATGAGCCAGCAGACGGCTGCACCGTCGACTCAGACGCAGCAGACAGGAGACACTACGCAATCAGCGTCTGCCCCCGGGCCGAGCCAAGATAATATGGAGAAAGTTATTGCCAGGGCGGCAACCATATTGGACATCTCCGAGAGCGATTTGTCCAATGCCTTTAACCAGGCGATTACCAGTGTCAGGAGCAGTCAGTCCGGAGGTACTCAGTCGCCGGGGAATAACCCCCATAGACAGAGACTCCCGCAGGGCCAGAAGCCTGCACAGGGGCAGCAAGCACCATCGGGTCCTTCCGATATGATGAAAAGCGTCTACAGCAAAATTGCCGCAACATTAAATCTGAATGCCGATAATGTGACCGCCGCTTTCCAGCAGGCACAGAGTGAGTTGAAGCAGTAATGCCATCAGCGCCCGCCGCTTACCAGCGAGGGGAGAATGCATAGTGCAATCCGATAAAGATCATTCTCAATGCGCAAGCTGTCATAAAGTGAATGCGGACCTTGTTACTGTGACCCTCTGCGAGGGCCATGCATTAAAGGACTTTACAGCGGCCCCGGCAACGCTGGCGTGCAGTGGTGATCTACCGGGTATAACAGTGCACCAAAATACCACCCTTCATTGTGGCAGGCATATAATGACATCAGGCGACCTTAACAATGTCCGCTCTGAAAGAAGGCGCAAGCGAACGCTTACGGTGATAGTACCGTAAAAAATACAACTATAAGGACTTGGAGGTGTTTAAATGAATGTGAAAACCAAAGACGAAGCAGCCAGAGTTCTGGCAAGTGTAAACGGCGAGAAATGTTTCTTTTGTGATGACGGCACTGTCTGCTGTAACCTTGTTGAATTAGTCGGCTGCCTGGAGAAAATGACGGCTGCTACATATAACCATCACGTGACGTTGTCCCGAAATGACTTCAGTAACTGGGTACGGGACGTCTTTTGCGATGACAAGCTGGCATCCGACCTGTCAACAGCCACCTATTCGATAGAGGCTGCGAAGAAGATTACGGCAAGAATAAACTGGCTTAAGAAAACAGTTGCTCAGCGGGGAGTAAAATAGGCGGCCTAAACAAAATTCCAACTGTTGGATGATGTATGTATGATCCCCTGCATCGGTGTGATCCATTGAAAGGGCGCACATGAAAACGCTGCTTCCTTTGTTATGCCGTGAATTGCCCGATGATTTTGAGCCTCTTATTAATCTTGCGCTCGATCTACGCCTAACCTGGACTCATGGCGGGGACAAAATTTGGGCGGCTCTTGATCCTGAAATATGGGAGGAAACACGAAACCCGTGGTGGGTTCTGCAAAACATCTCCCAGGACCGCATCGAACATTTGATCAAATATAAGGCATTGTCAAATATAATAAAGGACGCATCCGATATATGGAAGAATTATAAAGAAACTCCGGGGTGGTTCAGGCAAAATTATCTTGGTGGCACACTTGGCACAGTAGCCTACTTTAGCATGGAGTTTGGACTAAGTGAGGCGCTTCCAATTTACGCTGGAGGGCTTGGGATACTTGCCGGTGATTTTCTTAAAACGGCCAGCGATCTCGACGTCCCTATGGTCGGTGTTGGCTTGCTCTACCAGGAAGGTTACTTTCGACAAATGCTTGATGCGTCCGGAATGCAGATGGCAACTTTCCCACACAATGATCTGACTAATTTACCTTTGAAACCAGCGATAGACAAATCCGGTGGATGGCTGATGGTGTCACTTGAACTTCCTGGGCGAATCTTGCGATTGCGTGTGTGGGTGGCACAAATCGGCAGGATACAACTCTTTCTGCTGGACAGCAATGTCCAGACGAATAGTCCTATCGACAGGAGTATCGTATCCAAATTATACGACGCTCAAACCGAATTTCGCCTCGTGCAGGAAATGATCCTCGGCATCGCCGGATGGAGGGCCCTCCGGTTATTGAATATCCCGGTGGAAATTTGTCACATCAACGAGGGGCACGCTGCCTTTGTCGTTCTGGAACGTACATTAGACCACATGAAAGAAACTGGCCTTCCTTTCCGGGTGGCATTGGCTGCCACACGGGCAGCCAATGTTTTTACTACACATACTCCTGTGGCTGCGGGTTTCGACACATACCCATCAACTTTACTTGCCAGATATTTTCGCGATTACGTTCCTTCACTGGGCATCTCAATGGATGAGTTTCTCTCTCTTGGCAGATCAAATCCGGAAGACGTTAATGAGTTATTCAATATGGCTATCCTGGCCACACGCGGAAGCATCGAAATAAATGGGGTGAGCCGACTGCATGAAAAAGTGAGCCAGCGGATATTTCAACCACTGTACCCCAACTGGCCGGAACGGGAGGTGCCGGTTGGCCATATCACCAACGGCATCCATCTACCCACCTGGAATTCCAGATATGCCAATAGTTTATTAAACCAGGTAAATCAAGACTACTGGAGGGGTACTGGGGATCAATTATCTGCGGCTATAAAAAATATATCGGATGCAGAGTTCTGGGCAATTCGAAAAGAAAATAAAAAGGCCCTGGTCAAATACGTCCAAGAGAGAGTTGCATACCAATTGAAGCAAAACGTTACTGATCCTGTAGCGCTGGACGAGGCACAGCGGGTACTCAGCCCCGAGATCCTGACCATAGGATTTGCCAGGCGTTTCACATCCTATAAACGACCTAACCTGCTTTTACATGATGAGGAGCGTTTATCACGTATACTCACTAATCCCGAATGTCCCGTGCAACTCGTTGTGGCCGGCAAGGCTCATCCCAGCGATGACGAAGGAAAACATATAATTCAGCAATTTATTAGCTTCGTACGTAAACCTGAAATCCGCTCGCATGCGGCTTTCCTGGCTGATTATGATATTGAACTCGCCCAACAACTGGTTCAGGGCGTAGATGTCTGGATAAATACTCCAAAGCGGCCGCAGGAGGCTTGCGGGACAAGCGGAATGAAAGTGCTAGTCAATGGCGGCCTTAACCTATCTGAACTGGATGGCTGGTGGGCCGAAGCTTACACTCCGGCGGTCGGGTGGCATATAGGAGACGGTCAGGAGCACTCAGATCCCGACTGGGACAGTGCGGAAGCCATCGAACTGTATGAAATTCTCGAAAAGACCATTGTCCCAGAGTATTATTGTCGCAATTCAGAAGGGTTACCAGTTTCATGGATCAACCGTATACGGAACAGCATGAGTGAGCTTGTCCCCAAATTCAGCAGCAATCGCATGGTGCGTGATTATGTGAGAAAGATTTATATACCTGCCACCCTTAGATTTATGGAGCGCATTGCTGATCATGGCCGGCTTGCAAATGAGTTGACATCGTGGCAAGAATCGTTGGACCACCACTGGCCTGAAATCCATTTTGGCAAGGCGCAAATTTTGAAGCGTAACGATCACTGGCACTGCGAGGCCGAGGTCTATCTTGGCGAAGTGCATCCGGATTTTGTCAGGATTGAATTATTTGCGGATGCTGATGGTGGTCATGAAAAAGTCACCTCTCCACTAAGCCAGGGAAACAAACTTAATGGAACGGTTAATGGCTATATTTATCGCGGATTGATTGTTGCCACTCGCCCCAAAGCGGATTTTGCAATTAGAGTCATGCCCTATCACCCAGCCGCGAAAATTCCACTTGAAGCAAACCACATCTTATGGAAATATCCCATTGAGAGCTAGTAGAGGGAAGAAGTATGTTTATCTTTGAATTTTAGCCTTGGGCAAGCAAAAGGAAAAGGAGATGCTCTCAATTTACTGTTCCTCCAGCACAGCTACAAACAGAAACTCGAAAAGAGATACTTTCGGAATTCGGAAGGATTGATTGTGGGGAAGATTAGCGGTACCCACGCTATTGTCATCGGTATCAAAAAGTGATGTGGCAGAAGCCTGTCGAACATGCATGAGAGAATTCCACTATGCCCAGATTGCCCAAATCGGTAAGGGATGAATAGCAGGCCGGTGTGTTATATTAACAAAAGCCGGTATTGTGCAATAAACCAATAAAGACAGACCTGTAGCACCTTTAACTACCCCGCAGAATGGTCCTTGTCGACACATCATCGATTTAGTTAATCAAGAAGACGTCTTTTCGTCATTGCAATTATCTTAAAAGATGTTTAAGATATATTAGTGCCTAGTAAAGATTTCAGCTGGAGCAAAACGAGGGCCCAGTGCCCATATTGCGGAGGATGGTTTACCAGACAGGGCATACTGGGACACATACGTTTTCGTCATCCTGATAAGAAGAAGGATGCTGACAAAGCCACTCTGAATATTGACTGGGTTACTGTATATATAAAAGCAGCCGAAATGTACATGCGTGATGGCCGACTCACAGCAGAAGTACGTGACCGGCTGTTGGACAGTTTTCTTATTGACTATCTGGAAAGACGTGCCAGCGGCAAAACATGAAATTATTCGAACTTGTGTGAGGATAGTGCTCTTGATATATGCATTAGGCCCAAAAAAGGCAAAAGGCGGAGTTATTATAACTCCGCCTTTTGCCTTCGTTTCATTTGGCTTAGCGTTCTCTTTAGTTTTGTTTGCCTTTTTATGGCTGGCAACCTGTCCCTGTGACAAGTTTCATTTTCGACGAACATTCCTCACATGAAATGTAGTCGTTTTAACTTACGTACAGTTCGCGAGTTGCTCTGATACAGGAAACAACCTGGACATACCTGATTAGCCCGATATCCTTTCTTGCATCGACCAGCGCGTTGCCAATAACACTGGTCATGCACTATTACGGCCTTGCTTTTGAGTTTTGCCATTTTATCCCCATGCTTTAGCATTGTTCATTCAGCTATTACAGGCTTCGGCTCTTATGCCTTTACAGCTTTGGCTTTTTCACGCCTGATTTCCGGTTTGCCTTTGGTCTTTTGGGTATTTGTCGATTTCACCTTTTTCACGGCCTTGTCTATCACGGCCTCAGCTTCGGCCACTACATCCCTAGCTATGTCTTGAGCATCAGCGGCAGATTTTGCAGCTACGTCATTTTCGGCGGGTTCTATAGATGTTTCTTTGACAGCCTCTTTACCAGCTACATTATTTGCAGTCACTGGCTTGCGCTCAGTCCATACTATTGGCGTAACCAGCACAGTGAAATCCTCGGCAGAGAATAGCACGGGAGTTGCAGCATCCTTAATGCTCAACTCGACCATACCGCCCGTTGCCTTAAGCGCCTGCATAAGGAAACTGGCATTAAGAGCAACCTCGGCCTGTCCGCTGGTATCAGCCTGTATAACCGCTTCGCCCCTGTCCTCTTTGGCTTGTAAGGTTACTTTGCCCTCGGACAGAGAAAGCTTGATAGGGCATTCTCTGTCAAGCCAAAGCGCAGATAGACTC
>JBEKCL010000201.1:0-6201 GCA_050014895.1 Dehalococcoidia bacterium | reverse complement strand
GCGCCAAAAGCTTGATCATCAACATGTTTTTCCACCCGCGCAGGTATGACCTCGGGCGTATAGGCCGGTTCAAGCTGAATAAGAGGCTGGAATATGAGGAGCGTGGTTATCATGTTACCTCCCGTGCTCTAAAGCCGCGGGATATGGTGGAAATAATCCGCAAGATCATTCAGATCAACAATGAGAAGCTGGCTCCGGATGATATCGATCATTTGGGCAATCGCAGGGTGAGGACAACGGGTCATTTAATACAGAACCAGTTCAGGGTTGGGCTTATCAGACTGGAGAGGACTATTAAAGAGAGGATGAGCCTTCAAAGTGATGATCCTACACCGGCTAACCTGATTAATAACAGGCCGATCATTGCCTCGATGAGGGAGTTCTTCGGCGGTTCCCAGCTTTCACAGTTTATGGATCAGACCAATCCTCTGGCCGAGCTTACCCACAAACGAAGGCTGTCTGCTATGGGTCCCGGAGGTCTGTCTCGTGAGAGGGCCGGATTCGACGTGCGTGATGTGCACCATTCGCATTACGGTAAGATTTGCCCTATTGAGACTCCTGAAGGTCCTAACATCGGCCTTATTGGATCACTGGCAACATATGCCAGGATCGATAGCCTGGGCTTTATTGAAACACCATATAGAAAGGTTTATCACGAGCTGGAGAATACTTCTCCCAAGCTCATAGGCAGGACATTAAGGTACCACATAACGGATAGTAAGAAGAAGGTCATTGTGCCCGAGGGTACGCTTATTGACGAAGCGTTGTCCAAGAAGATAGCCGCCCTGTCTAAATCAAAAGTCCGCATCGTACCCTATGTCTCCGGTGAAATCGAGTATTTCACCGCGGACAGGGAAGGCGGTAAATGTATTGCCCAGGCCAACGCTCCGCTTAATATACGTGATGAGTTCAAGGAAGACCGCGTCGGAGCCATCCGCACCGGCAAATATGTCACGGAGCCCCCTGAGAAAATTGACTACATGGATGTATCTCCTAAGCAAGTCTTCAGTGTAACTACTGCATTAATACCTTTCCTTGAGCACGACGATGCAAACCGTGCACTGATGGGATCGAACATGCAACGTCAGGGTGTGCCCCTGGTAAAGCCCGAAGCTCCTCTTATCGGCACTGGCATGGAAAGAGAGGTAGCAAAATACAGCGGCCAGGTGGTATATTCTGCGGAAAAAGGTGAGGTGGTAGCTGTCGACAGTAAGAAAATCGTAATTAAAAGCGACGGCCGCAAACATGAATATAACATGACCAAGTTTTATAGGACCAACCAGGGTACTTGCATCAATCAGCGCCCGGTGATCAAACGGGGTGATGTTGTTGAGCAGGGCCAGGTCATTGCCGATGGTGCTGCTACCCAGAATGGCGAGTTAGCTTTGGGACAGAATGTGCTGGCCGCATTTATGACCTGGAGAGGGTACAACTTCGAAGATGCAATCATTATCAGTGAAAGAATGGTCAAACTGGACAAGTTTACCTCGATACATATCGAGAAATACGAAGTTGAGGCACGCGAGACGAAGCTGGGCAAAGAAGAAATTACCAAGGATATACCTAACGTCGGCGAAGAAAGCCTTAGGGACCTGGATGAAAACGGTGTAATCAGGATCGGCGCCGAGGTAGGTCCCGGAGACATCCTTGTCGGCAAAATTACACCCAAGGGCGAGACGGAATTGACTGCCGAAGAGAAACTTCTGCGTGCCATCTTCGGTGAGAAAGCAAGAGAGGTGAAAGACACTTCATTACGGGTCCCTCATGGTGAGGGCGGCAAGGTGATTGATGTAAAGGAATTTTCCGGTGACAATCATGCTGATTTGCCTGCCAACGTTATTAAACTGGTGCGTGTATGGATTGCGCAACGCCGCAAGATATCCGTTGGTGACAAAATGGCAGGACGTCACGGCAATAAAGGTGTTATTTCCATTATTCTGCCGGAAGAGGATATGCCTTTCTTACCTGATGGAAGACCGGTGGATATCGTGCTTAATCCTATTGGCGTGCCATCACGTATGAATATAGGTCAAATACTTGAGACGCATCTCGGGTTATGGGCCGATATATATGGAGAGAAAGTTATTAACCCTATTTTCGATGGGGCGGACAATATTGCAATTGAAGATCAACTTGGCAAGGCCTGGATTGTACAGAAATGCAAGCAGGAAGGCGTTATCAGTAAAGACCGTCTTGACGATGAGGGCTTGAACAAGGTCAAGAAATGGCTGGGAGAGCACGTATTCAATGCTGCGAAGGTATTCGATGATAGCGTGAAACACCGTGGCGAAGCGAGGAGGGCCAGCCTGATACTGTGGCTCGAAATGGAAGAGGGGACCGGTGTAACCACCTTGGACAGGAACATAAGTAACGAGGAACTTGATGAGATTGTGGAAAAAGTCTATCTCGAAAAGAAAATTGTTCCTCCCAACTTCGGCAAAATACAACTGCGTGACGGCAAATCAGGTGAGCTTTTCGACCAACCGGTAACCGTAGGTGTTATTTACATGATGAAACTGATCCACCTTGTAGACGATAAGGTGCATGCCAGGTCCACGGGTCCATACTCACTGATCACGCAGCAGCCCCTTGGCGGTAAAGCTCAATTCGGTGGTCAGCGCTTTGGTGAAATGGAAGTGTGGGCGTTAGAGGCTTATGGTGCCAGTCACACTTTGCAGGAACTGCTGACAGTTAAATCGGACGATGTGCAGGGCAGGGCGAAAGCTTATGAGGCACTGGTCAAGGGTGAAGATGTGCTTCAGCCGGGTGTGCCCGAATCATTCAAGGTGCTCTTTATGGAGCTGCGTAGTCTGGGTCTGGCTGTCGAGTTGCTCAACGAAGAAGATCAGAGCATAAACCTCTTCGAAGATAAGAAAAAAATGGGGAATCTAAATATACCCAAAGCTTTAAGGTAGGGACGAAAAAGTGTTTGAGATAAATGATTTCAATGCGATCCGAATTTCTCTGGCATCGCCCACGCAGATCGAGGATTGGTCATACGGTGAAGTTACTGAGCCTGAGACAATAAACTACAGGACGCTTAAGCCCGAAAAAGACGGCTTGTTTTGCGAGAGGATTTTCGGTCCCGTCAAGAACTATGAATGCTATTGCGGTAAATACAAGAAAATCCGCTACCGTGGTGTGACCTGCGAAAGGTGCGGTGTCACTGTGGAGCATTCCAAAGTACGCCGTGAGCGCATGGGACATATAACCCTGGCTGCGCCTGTTTCTCATATCTGGTTTGCCAAGGGCGTACCCAGCAGATTGGCTCTATTGCTTGATATATCCCCACGCAATCTTGAGCGTGTACTATATTTTGCCCAGTATGTGGTCATATCCGTTAACGCTGAAGCCTGCAAGCAGAGACTGGAAGATTATTATACCAACAGGAAACAGCAACTCTTGAACGCTCTGGCAGAGATTGAGGGAGGAACGCAAAACGGTCAAGCCAGCGCCGAGAAATTGGCAGACAAAAAGCGCGAGCTTGAAGAAAAAATAGGCGATCTTGATAATGATCACAAGATCGATTCATCAGAGATTACTAAGCTTCCCTTACAGGTGCTCAGCGAAAATGAATACCAGCAGTATAGGGAGAAGTACAGCGATGCATTTGAAGTGGGCATGGGAGCGGAAGCTATCCTCAATATCCTCCGGGCGATGAACCTTGAGGACCTGCGGCAGAAACTCGTCAAAGATATCAGGTCAAGCGAGGGTCAGAAACACAAGAAATTGAGCAAACGGTTGCGTATTATCGAGGCCTTCTGGAGGAGTGGCAACAAACCGGAATGGATGATATTCACTGTACTTCCCGTATTGCCGCCGGAGCTTCGGCCGATAGTGCAGCTTGATGGTGGGCGCTTCGCAACCAGTGACCTGAATGACTTGTACAGAAGGGTGATTAACCGCAACAACAGGTTAAAGAAGCTGATGGAACTCGGTGCGCCTGAAATTATTGTGCGCAATGAAAAAAGGATGCTTCAGGAAGCGGTGGATGCCCTCATCGATAATGGCAGAAGGGGAAGATTGCCCAGTGCCGCCAGCACTCATAAACTAAAGTCGCTTTCAGATATGCTTCGTGGTAAGCAGGGAAGGTTCCGCCAAAATTTGCTTGGTAAACGCGTTGACTATAGCGGCCGCTCCGTAATCGTTGTTGGCCCTGAGTTGAAGCTCCATCAGTGCGGCTTACCAAAACATATGGCATTAGAGCTCTTTAAACCCTTTGTAATGAGAAGGCTGATTGAGCAGGGCTTTGCCCATAATATTAAGAGTGCCCGCAGGCAGGTAGAACGTGCCCGGGCGGAAGTCTGGGACATCCTGGCCGAGGTGATTAAAGAGCGCCCGGTGATGCTTAATCGTGCTCCCACTTTGCACCGCCTTAGTATTCAGGCCTTCGAGCCGATACTTATTGAAGGCAGTGCAATTCAGCTTCATCCACTGGTGTGTTCTGCGTTCAATGCTGACTTTGATGGTGACCAGATGGCTGTGCATGTGCCGCTGTCGCGTGCGGCAGTGCGTGAGGCGCGTGAGCATATGCTGAGCGTCCATAATATGCTGCTTCCGAGCTCGGGGGAACCTGTTATGACGCCGACTCTGGATATGGTGTTGGGTTGCTATTACCTTACTAATATGCGCCCGGTGGAAGGTAAACCTAAAACGTACGGCAGTCCTTCGGAAGCTGTTCTTGCTTACGAGATGTACAACATAACTGGCGACGTTATCTATCCTACTTTGCATGAAGAGATTGCTGTCAGGATAAAAGGTACTGTGCCTGGGGAAGATCAAGAGCCTGCTGAGGGCGAAGAGCTGACACATGAAGCTGCCGAAAAAGCAGTAGCTCTTAAGATGGCCGGACCAGACAACCAGATAATCAGGACCAGTGTGGGCAGGATTATTTTTAACCGTATACTTCCTGCAGGATTACGCCGTCATGATCCGTATAAAGGTTTTTGCAACTTTGCTACAACCAAGGGCGATCTGAGGCGGCTTGTTTCTGAATGCTTCCGCTGGTGCGGGCGTGAGGACACTGTCCGGATGCTTGACGAGCTTAAATCGACTGGTTTCGAATATACAACCAAATCAGGGACAACCATTGCAGCCAGGGATATCGAGGTACCCAAGATTAAACCGAAACTCATCAGTAAAGGTGATGAAGATATTGCCATATTGCAGAACCAGTTCAACCGCGGTTTGATAACTGAAGAAGAGTTTGAAGGCCAGGCCATTGATGTCTGGACGAAAACCACCAATTATATTGAGGATGAGATAAAAAGGTCCCTTGACAGGTATGGCGGCGTGTACATGATGGCATTCTCCGGCGCCAAAGGTAACATTTCACAGATCAGGCAGATGGCTGGCATCCGTGGCCTGATGACGGACCCTTCAGGCCGTATTATCCCGTTCCCGATCAAAGCCAGCTTCCGTGAAGGTCTCTCGGTAATGGAATATTTCATGTCAACCCATGGCGCGCGCAAAGGCCTTGCAGATACAGCGCTGAGGACGTCTGACGCCGGTTACCTTACGAGGCGCTTAATCGACGTCGCGCAGGACCTCATAATTCTTGAGGAGGACTGCGGTTATACGGGAGATGGTCTGGAGTTTTCTGCAGTTACCAGTGAGAAAGAAAGGGGTTTGCTGCCTTCATTGGAGGAGCGTATCAAAGGTAGGGTGGTGGCCGTTGAAGTAGTCGATCCTCAGACCGGGGAGATCATCGTTGATAAGAACGAGATGATTGACGAGGAAAAGCTCAGGCTGATCATACAGGCCAAAGTCCAAAAAGTCAGCGTTAGGTCGCCGCTTATCTGTAACTCCAAGCGCGGCATATGCCGCTGCTGCTATGGACGTGACCTGTCAACAACGGAGTTGGTGAAAATAGGTGGGGCAGTTGGTATTATCGCAGCGCAGAGCATCGGCGAACCGGGCACGCAGCTTACATTACGGACCTTCCATACCGGCGGTGTTGTAGGTACTGATATCACTACGGGTCTGCCGCGTGTAGAAGAGCTATTTGAAGCAAGGGTGCCGAAGGGCAAAGCGATTCTTACAGAGATCGATGGTACCGTAAATATGAACGAGGGAGTTGAAGATGGTGTTCTCAAACGCCGTGAAATAACGATCACGCATGTGGAAGCCTACCCGATTGAACATGAGGTTCCTTCCGGTTATAAGATCATAGCTGAGAACAATGCGGTTGTGAAACGCGGC
>JBEKCL010000200.1:0-11065 GCA_050014895.1 Dehalococcoidia bacterium | reverse complement strand
AGCGTTCCAGCTTCAGCTTTATTCAATTATTAATGTGCATAACGTATATTCCCGATACGATAATGCATCATCACACAATTTAGGCTTTTGTTCAGTAAATAAATGAACCTATATTCTCGGCATTTTATTTGCTAACATGACTCCCGAAGCTAAATGATTGGGATATCATAGACAAGTGCTATCAGGGTTATTCGGGCTTCATTTATTGCTTAATTTCGGCTTGAATTGGGTATAGGGAATACAGGAATATCTAGGACGGTGTGGAGGCAAGCGCCTTGTTAGGGTCTGGCAGATCAGCTAGAGCGGGTCATTTTGTGTTTCAATCGTCAGTCTTTGTATCTGTCCAAAAAACGCAAAGAGCCCCGATGGAATCAACCTATTCGGGAAGGATTTTGATTTTATCGGCTGAAGCTAAAACTGACCTCTGCCGTCAATGCCGATCCCGTGCGTTAGGGCTTATACCCAGATGATTCTTCGGTTACAGCAGTTGCTGTTCGCAGCTCCAGCTAAACGGAGCAGGTCTTTAATCATTTTTTATCGAGGGATAAGGAATTAAAGATATTTGAAGTTCTTAGAAAAAGTTCTTGCTTTTATCCTGTACGGCCTACCACTCTGTTTGTCATTAAACCAGAGCAAGAAATCCTGAAGATCGATAATGGGTTTATTTTGAGGTTGGGCGGAATTTTTTAAGGGGAAAAGGGCGAGGCGTAGCCCCACCCTGCCATTTAAATTACTTCTTAGACTTGAGCATTTCCCTCAATTCGCGTTTGAGTATCTTGCCGACACTGCTGAGAGGCAGCGAGTCCATAAAAATCACCTGCTTGGGCACTTTGTAGGGTGCTACCCTGGCCTTAAGGAAGTCGATAATACGCTTGCGTGTATTATCGTCGGGCGTGACACCCTTCTTAAGCACGATGGCAGAAGCTACGATCTCGGTGTAGCTGCGCCCGGGATCGGGAACGCCCACGGAGGCGCACATATCCACGTCAGGATGCTCGGAAATTATGTCATCCAGCTCGCGTGTGAAAACTTTGAAACCGCTAACGCTGACCATGTCCTTAAGGCGGTCAACAATGAAGAAATAGCCATCCTCATCCATGGTGGCAATATCGCCGGTGTGCATATATCCGTCACGGATGGAGTTTGCAGTTTCCTCGGGTTTGTTATGGTAACCCCGCATAACCTGTGGACCCCGTGCGCAAAGCTCGCCCGGCTCGCCAGGCTTGGCCAACTCGCCGGTAGATGGGTCAACCAGCTTGACTTCGGTGTCAGGTAGTGGGAGACCAACCGAGCCAATCTTTTTCGTGCCTTTAAAGGGCTGCGCTGTTATTAGTGGACTGGTCTCGGTCATACCATAGACCTCAACCAGTTTGTCCTGACCGACTATATCGTAGAATTGCTTGATCAGCTCGGCAGGGAAGGGCGCCGCGCCGCTGGCATAGAACTTTACGAAGGAGAGGTCCATTTTCCTGAACTCCTCGATCTTCATCATCTCACTAAACAGAGTGGGCACCATGGCCACTATGGTGGGCTTATATTTGCCTATCTGCTTAACGATGAAGGGAATATCGCGCGGGTTTGGTACCAATATCTGCGCCATGCCGATGGACATCCCACTGTAGCCATAAAGCAGGCCGGCTATGTGGAAAAGCGGGAAGCCGGAAATACCTAATTCTTCGCCCACCTTCAACTGGGTCCAGGTCGCCCACTGGTATATCTGATGTGAGATGCTCCGGTTGGTGACTACAGCGCCCTTGGCCGGACCTGTCGTCCCGCCAGTATATTGCATCAAGCAAGGGGAATCAGGGTTGACCCAGATCGTCACTTCAGTGTCACGGAGCTTTTTCAGGATATCCAGGTAATTCCAGACCTCGATGTTTCCCAGCCTCTTCACGTCGCTGGCAGGGACATTCCAGTCCACAGGTCCCATGAAGTCAAAGATGCCGGCTACTGCCAGCAGTTTAACCCCCGTATGCCCGATAATGGACCTTACGCGGGCCTCATTGAGGTCCGCAGTGACCAGCACGCTGGCGCCGGAATCGTTAAGCTGGTGCTCAAGCCCGGCCTCCGTGAGCAAGGGACTTACCCCCGAGGTGACGCAGCCCACCTTCTGTGCTCCGACGAAAGAGATGAGATAGGCGGGTATATTGGGCATGTTCAGCCCTACTACGTCACCTGGTTTCACACCTTTCTCCAGCAGTAAATTGGCGAATTTATTAGACCATTTGTCCAGCTCACTGAACGTGATCACGGTGTCCATATAGATTATTGCTGCCTTGCCGGGCACCTCACGGAAGCTCTTCCTGAACATGTCGATAACCGAAGTCCAGGGATAGTTGAGTTTTTCGGGCACGTGGGAATCATAGTGTTTCAACCAGGGTTTGCTCGCGTAGGGATCGTTAGTCATGCCTCACCTCCATATAACTTTATTTTGACAAATCGACATTAGCCCCGATTGCCAATGACGATGGAAGAATAATAGTACAAATTGGCACCATTCGTAAATTCGCGATATTCACGGGTACATATTACATACCTGGACAACTCGCCCCTGTTTGGTCGTAGTTTCAGTTGAAATGGCATTTCGAGGATCACCTGATGACTGTTTGGCTATTCTGAGATTCCGCAGCCAGCTATACCATGTTATTAGCAGGCTGTCTGCGCGTCGTATTCTTGTGAGGATGCCATCATGGGTTGGAGCCCAGGTTCTCGCGGAACGTGATTCAGCAACAGTGACACCCAGATGTGAGACTACTATCATAGGCAAATCATGTATTAAAAGGATGCGTGTGTTTAGCGATATTTAAAGCTCTTTGAAAAAGTTCTTGCTTTTATACGGCATGGTCTACCACCTAATTTATGATCGAATTTCCTCGTTATAAATAGACCAGGGACACCTGCTCAGGCATCCCCAGTCTTAAAACCGGCAATTTAACTTTAGAGTATTAAGCTGTCCGTCTTCTCGCAACAAAATACAACGTGCCTGCGATACCAAGCACAAACAAAGCTATGATAATGTAAATAAAGATATCATTGTTTGTAAATGGGTCAACTTCAAAATTGCCGGCTGATACTCCGTTAACGAAAACACTATATGTTCCAGGCTCATTCCGGCTCACGTAGAAGTGCACCGGTGCAGTCTGACCGCTGGATACGGTCACCCCTTTTGATTCAACTTCCTCCCCATTTACGTACAGGGTTAATTTAGTGGCGCCGTTGACTGCTCCCTTATTAGTCACGGATGCTGCCACATCGACGCTCTGTCCCGGCGATACTTTGGGAGTAGCAACTGCCGCGCTCTGCACGGTGATGTTGGACATTTCAACTGGCTTGGGCCACGCCGGGACTGTCGAAATTCCCGATGCTGTTCCCGCACCACCCTGACCCAAAGTTCTTGTCAGGCACCCCTGTGTCATATATGAGACTGCATCTGAAAACCGATATACTGGACAATCTCCTCCAGGAGCAAAGCTAAACCAAAATCTCACATAATAGGTAGTGCACGGAGAAAGATCATGAAAATTAGCCGTATATACGAAACAGATGGTTTCTATGGTATCGTCATCGGCAGTCATCTGGTTGTTACGGTTACTTGGCGTACCTGAAGCTTGAACCTTGTTGGTATATGCACCTGGTGCAGTACCATATTCAAAGAAAACAGGATTGCCATTATCCGGTGACCCGGCTAGATCAACTCTGCTTTTTGAAGTGCCCCTAGAAGTTATACATACTGTTATAGATGCAAAAGATGATGTCTCGGTTATGTTGGTAATAGCTATCTTGGTATGGGTTAAAGTCGGACATTCGGACTGTGATCGTACTGTGGCTGGCAATAAGAAGGTCGGAACAAGAATCATTAATAATACTGACACTGCCAATAATCTACGCATGGCTCCCTCCACTCATTATTCAGCGAAAATGTTTCTAGTATATGGCGTGCTTAAGTATATGCAACGCAAAATTCGATGTCAATTCAATTTATATACAGTTTTCTGGTTCCATCCCATGAAAAGGACTAGCCTCGGGGGGAAAACGTTATCTGCCCCGTAGGTTCAATAATTCTGTTAAAATAACGCGAAGCAGGGTTTTTATAGCCTGTTACCGGCAAATGACTCCATAATGTATTACGAATTATTTTTAAATAGCTATGAATAAGATGAAGTCAACCTCCTGGAAACAGTTAATACTGTATTTAGTTATCTTCGCAGGGTTGTGCTTAGTCTTCAACCTGGCAGGCGGCTGTCTGGGTACGCCTGCATCCACTGATTCAGGGCAAGGCACTAAAACAAGCTCCGCAAACCAGCTTGATTCCAATTCCAATTTAAGAGTAATCAATGTCGCCGATTTGACACCTGAAGGCAGGACGACTTTGCAGCTAATCAAGTGAGGGGGACCTTTCCCGTATTCCAAAGATGATGCTGTTTTTAATAATTATGAGGGGCTGCTGCCCAAACAATCGAATGGATACTATCATGAATACACGGTCGTAACACCGGGATCATCAGACCGTGGAGCGCGCCGTATCATTGCGGGAGTGAAAGGTGAATATTACTATACCAATGATCATTACGCATCTTTCAAATTAATAAAGGAGTGAGGTATGGATGATTGGGTGACCCTATTCCATTCATATTTGAATTCAGGCACATATTATGTAAACTCTGGTACAGATATTAGCATGGTTAAAAAAGCAGCCTCAGAACATGGGCTCTATTTCTTGCATGTTGATCTGAAAAAGGTGACAAGCAAAGCAGATTTATTAAAGAAAGTTGCTCATACGCTCAACTTTCCCGGGTATTTTGGAATGAACTGGGACGCCCTCGGCGATTGCTTTACGGATTTGTCATGGAAGCCTGCTGCCGGGTATGTACTGCTACTTACGGGGATTCATCAATTTGCCGATCATAGCCCCGCGGATATGAAGATTTTCAGAGATATATTGGATTCGTCTGCAAACTATTGGAAACAGAAGAAAGTGCCTTTTTATATAGTAGTCTCTGAAAGCTGAAATATTCAAACAAGTCACTGACGCTCATAGTGAGTTGACAGACAGTTCCGGTTAGTGTAAATTCAATTTATACTGACACAACGACTTTAGTATAAATAGTAGTTATGCCGCGTAGATCAAAAAAGAACGATCAAAACATCCATGACAACATTCTAATAATTGCCGAAAAGCTTTTACTGAACTACGGCATAAAGGGATGGAACATGGATAGTGTGGCAAAGGAAGCAGGGATAGCTAAAAATACTCTCTATGAAATAATTAGTTCCAAAGAGCAGCTAATAGAAGATGTGGTGATAAGCAGGCTGAAAAACAATGTTGAGGTGGTAGTGGAGATATTCAAGAATGAACCGGATTTTGAAAAGGCGTGTAATCTTGGATCGAAACATCTGGCCCGTGCCATAAGCACTTATGACCTCCTAATACTGCCCCAGGTATTTCGTGAATATCCCATGATCAAAGAAAAGTTCGGTTCCATCGGACAAAAACTCGGCACATCCATACATAACTATATCAATAAGGCCAAGAAGGATGGTAAAGTGAGGAAAGAGGTGGACAACGACGTATTAATAAATTGCGTTACCGCAATCGTCAATTACCTGCTGTCAGAGAACTATATGGGCAAAGACTATGAGAACAGGGTCAACAAAGGTCTATCCTATCTCCTGAAGGGAATACTTACCTGACACTTTCTGTTTATAAATAATAGTAAGCTTCATTGAAATTTATTGGGAGGTTGGTTATGGTCACTGTAAACACAGGTTGTCTATTCTAGACCGCTTCTCGCCCCTGTTATTCTGAAGTTTTCATTTGTAGTAAGGCATATTTTAACCGTGCAAGGGGAGGTATGTATGAGTTATCCTGAACTCAAGGCACTGGAAGGCGACATCGCCACTTGTTTTCGATGCTCTCTCTGTAAAATGGTGCCGTTACCCGTATTTAAATCCAAAGAATTTGCTGACATTTGCCCCATCAACAGCCATTATATGTTCCACAGCTATTCCGCCTCTGGACTCGGATATATGGCGCTCGCTCTCTCCGAGGGGCGTATTCCCGCGGATAAGGCCCTCGCAGATATTGTCTTTTCATGCCGTACCTGCGGCTATTGCGATATGGCCTGCAATTTCATCATGGAATCGAAACGTAATGAAATAAACATGACTCTCAGGGAGACTCTCGTCCGGGAAGGGCTTGCTCCTGATGAATATACCCGGCCGGGCTAACCAATATCAAAGCCGGTGACTGGGCATACGGTCTGGATCTTAAGAAGCTCCCCGAACAGAAAGCCGCAGTCTTACTTTATGCAGGTTGTCTGGCCCGTTACGATAAGAAAGCTATGTTATCCGCCAGGCAAATGGCGAAACTACTCATACACTCCGGTGTTGAAGTAGGCATTCTTGGCGATGACGAGAAGTGCTGTGGTCTTCCTGCCCACTGGGCAGGCTTCAAGGATGATTTTAAGGAACTGGCCTTAATGAATGCGGATTCGTTTAAAAGGGCGGGGATTGAGACCATTGTCACTGTTTGCGGGGCATGTCTCGGTACAATAAAAGCGAAGTATCCCAAATACGGCGTTAAAACCGGTATCGAAGTATTACATGCTACCGAATTGCTGGAACGTCTTATTATAAGTAAGAAGCTCAAGCTTAAAAAGCCTTTAAATTTGAAAGTTACTTATCATGATCCTTGCTATCTTGGCCGGCAGTCAGAACCTATCGCTGAATGGAAGGGGGAAGAGAAGACCGTATTCGGACAGATGAAATATACCGTTCCACCCAGAGAAATTAACTATGGTACTAAGGGTGTCTTTGATCCGCCGCGGACAATTTTAAAATCGATAAAAGGTCTCACATTCAACGAAATGTACCGCATTAAGGAGTATTCACATTGCTGTGGAGCAGGTGGCGGTTATGCTCAGGTTTATGAAAATATGTCTTTGCAGGCGGCTAAAGAGCGGATTAAGGAAGCTCGTCATGTGGGAGCTGATTTCATGATAACATCGTGCTCTCACTGTAAAGCCCAATTCGAAAAAGCAAACGCTTCTATGAAAAGTGAAGCTGTAAATGTTCTTGACATTATTGACCTTGCTTTCCAGGCTGCAGATATTGACCAGTAGGAGATAAAGTAGATGATAAACAACAGTACTGTGGAAGCGTTACATCAAAAGTACAATATTGAAACCTCACCTGAGATACTGAAAAAGTATGAAATCAATAATCCCCTGGTGCGAAATGATGGTAAATCACGATGCTCCATTAAACCGAAAGATGTGCCGGAACTCCAAAATCTGATTCGCCATGCAAGGGACGAGAAATTCGCACTTGTACCCGTTTCATCTGGCGAGCCCCATAGAAAAGGGGGGACGGCATGTGTAACAGATCATGCCATCGTCGATTTATCGGGCTGGAAGAAGATCCCCTGGATTAATCGCCGTAACAGGGTATGCTTTGTGGAACCCGGTGTTACCTACGGAGAATTGAACGCTGTCTTAATAGACCATGGCATGACGTTGCCTACGCCTTTGGCGCCTCGCAATACGAAAAGCGTGCTTGCCTCTACGATTGATCGCGAGCCGCATATATGGCCGAGGATGCAGTGGGATATGCAGGACCCCGTGGCATGTACCGAGTTTATTTACGGCACAGGCGAGCTTTTCCGAAGTGGATCTGCCGGCGGTCCGGGATCGCTGGAAGACCAGCGTAAGTCAAAGGGCGCTCAGAAAATGCCTATGGGTCCCGGACAGACCGATTTTCAGCGAGTGCTAATTGGCGCGCAGGGGTCCTTAGGTATTATGACATGGATAAGCCTTCGCTGTGAGTTATTGCCTTCAATAGAAAGACCGATGATACTATCCGGTGACCGGCTTCCCAATATAATTGAGTATGTATATCAAGCTCAGCGACCAGGGCTGGGCGAGCATACCTTCATATTGAACAATGTTGCAGCCGCCATGCTCATGACGTATTCCAGTCCCCATTCCTTTGATAAAGTCAGGAATTCTCTCCCCGCGTATATCTGCTTGCAAAATATCGCCGGATTTGAAAGGCTCCCAAAAGAGAGACTCAACTATCAGTATAAAGAATTAAAGGACATGGCTGGAGCAAATGGGCTTAATCTTATCGATTCAACCGGAGAGGTAAACGCTCCTGCCTTGCTTGAAGGCGCACGAACACCATGCGGGTCACGTGACTGGAGGGATATAATCAAAGGCCAATGCCTGTCGGTTTTCTTTTTATCCTTGCTCAATAACTCGGAGAAATATATTGCACTGGTCCGGGAATCAGCGGGATCATTCAATATCAGCAGTGACCAGATAGGTATATATATTCAGCCTGTTGTACAGAACCACGCCTGTCATATCGAGTTCATGGTCACGTTTAATCCTGATGACAGCCGTGAGGTTGAAAATGTACGAAATTTTGAAGCAGACGTGACAGCGCGGCTAATCACAGCCAGGGCGTTTTTCAGTAGGCCATACGGTAAGGCTGCTGAGCTGGTTTTCAGCAATAATCCTGGAAACACCGCTCTTATCCGGGTAATCAAAGACCTGTTTGACCCTGCCAATATCCTTAATCCGGGAAAATTCTCTCTCTAGAAGCGATTTGCTTTACTGGGCCGTGTTTAATGACAGGAGGCTGAAATGTTTACGACTGACGAATTAAAAGAGTTGCATGATATAGTCGGCGCTGAGTGGGTGAAGAATGACCTCCCCACGCGGGATGCATATTCAATCTACTACAACTCTTCATCCTTGAACAAAGAGGATAAGTTATGGACTTCGCGTCCCGCCGCCGTCATCATGCCAAAAACACCTGAAGAGATCTCAAAGCTTACGAAATTCTGTAATAGAAAAGACTTTATGCTTAAACCGTTTTCAACGGGCTGGATTACTTCCTCAGCGCCGGGAAGCCGAAAAACGATCCTGCTCGATCTAAAACGGATGGACAAAATCATTGACATTGATTATAAAAACCAGGTCGCTGTTGTTGAACCTTATGTAAGAGCCATTGACCTTCAATCGGAGCTTTGGAAACACGGCCTGAATGTGCATGCCGTTTCATGCGGCGGTAATCACTCGATTCTGGCATCGACTGCTGCAGCGTGGGGATACGGCATAACAGGTGCTTCTATGGGTTACCAGGCCAGGAATATGCTGGGAGTAGAGTGGGTGATGCCGTCAGGAGAGATTGTGACGCTGGGCAGCCCTGGTGACGGCGCAGAGTGGTTCACCACTGATGGCCCGGGCCCCGGTGTCAGGGGACTTATCCGGGGTTTTCAGGGAACATTCGGCGGGCTGGGAACATTTACGAAAGTTGGGGTTAAACTATACCGCTGGGATTCCGATCCTGAATATAAAGTCCACGGCGGTTCGCCTAAATATATCCTGGACCGTGCATTGCCGAACCTCGGAGTATTTATTCTAATGTTCCCCACAAAAGAACAGATAACCGACGCTGGGTATAAACTCGGCGAAGCTGAATGCAATTATTCGGACTTCAGGATGCCGGCGTTCTTTATTGCCCTGGGTTTTACCGACAATAATCTTGAACTAAAACGCCTATGGTCAACCGGAGTTTTTCAAAAACTTGCCCGGTATGTATTGACTGTGGCAGTCCATGGACACTCAAAAGAAGAGTATGAATGGAAAGTGAAGGCGCTCAAGCAAATAGTGAAAGAGTCGGGAGGCCTTATTTTACCTATGCAGCAGATACCGGTTTCCGCTTTTGAATTAATTGCCCCGCTCTTTAAGCTATTTGATAATCCGTTAAAGCTACTAACCAAGATACCATTTATTCAAGAAATAGCAGACTCCATGAAAACCAGTGAAGAGATGCGCTTAAAGCTATATACAACGGCCTTTTTCATCCTGGTGCGTCATGCCAATAACGCCCAGGGCGGATTCCGCGCATCATCAGGTATGTTCACATCGGTCGGTGCCTTTGACACCTGGGACATGGGTTTTGAGCAGGCAGATTACATAGCCAGCGTTAAAATGCCCGCCATTAAGAAGGGACTTATCCTGGATGATGGCGGCGATCTAGGCAGTGGTGGTACCTTCGATTACGGCCACCTGGGCTATATCGAGGGAATTGGTGAGTATTCTACTAATGACCCGGAATCCAGAAAGGCTACAAAGGCCATAGTTGAAGAGTCTCTTCATGGGACCATTGAGAAGTCTTTGGGATTACCGATTGCGGCGTTTGGCGGCCCGATGAACCAGCTCTTTGGGCCTCACTGTTACAACTATCATGAGATGATCATGAAAATTAAAGAGAAACTTGATCCCAATTCGTCATATGACTCGTGGACTTACAGCGGCCCGTCGGAAAAAGCGTTCCCCGATGAAAAAGAAGGGTACACATTCTTCTAAGGGGACATGGGAGGAATAATCGATGGTTGAGAGTAAAAACATTATGGTCAATGAAGGGTGGACCGGACCAGGCAGGTGTGACGCTACGATCACCCCTTTGAAACCGGAAGAGGATGGCCTGCATACCGATGTCGGTTCAAGAGGGAAATATGAGTGGTGGTATTTTGACGCTCATTTAGATACGGGACATTCGATCGTGGTCTTTTTTCATGTAGCCAATCCGAACCCTGGTATGGGAGGCAAACCCGGTGTTGAAATTGTCCTGCACAGGCCGGACGGTACTAAAATCCAGAAATTTGTCCCTTATAGCAAATCGAATTTTGCAGCTTTGCGCAGTAAGGCCGATGTCAAGATTGGCAACAATTTTCTGCGGGTTGAGCAGTTGGATGGTCATTTGCCTCGCTATGAGATTTATATCAAGGAGAAAGACCTTGGCTGCCATCTGACATATGTGGCTGAAGTAAACGGCTGGAAACCCGGCTCCGGCGTTTCTCAATTCGGCCATATGGGCTATTTTGCATGGGTGGTTCCCTGTCCAAAGGCACGCGTCGAAGGAACGGTCACGGAGGGTGATCGTACATTTCAGGTAAAAGGTATCGGTTATCATGATCACAACTGGCTGAATTTCCAGTTTCCCATGATTATTAATTACTGGATGTGGGGGCGTATCTATTCGGATCATTATACAG
>JBEKCL010000199.1:0-6305 GCA_050014895.1 Dehalococcoidia bacterium | reverse complement strand
CTTATAGAACAGACGGGAACCCTAGTTGGCCGGGAGGAGGGGGGCCCCGATACAATGTTCCGCATCCTAAAACTGGAAAACCCTGTAAGGTTCCAGGTCGCGGCTGGGTATGGCCGACCTACGAACGGATGGAAGAGGAAATTGAAAAGGGCGCCATCGGGTTTTCGAGCGGCCTGGAATATGCTCCGGGCTGGCTTGCTGACCAGAACGAGTTAATTGAAATTGCGGATGTTGTCAAGAAGAAGGGGGGCATTTATACAACTCACATGAGGAGCGAATCCGGCGAAGGAATTATGGGTGCAATGGAAGAAGCCATTGAAATAGGCCGCCGTACTGGTATCAGTGTCCAGATTTCACATCTTAAATTGGGCGTCCCGTACAATAAATCAGTCACGATCGAAAAGGTGCTCTCATTGATCGAGAATGCCCATAAGCAGGGGCTGGACGTTTCGGCAGACCAGTATCCTTACAGCACATCATCAACTTATCTGACATGGCTGCTGGAAGATAAGAGCTTCCTGTTAAACGACAACGTAAAGCCTGAATTCAAGACAGACGACGGCAAGGCCCTCATTGCTAAGGCAGTCAGCAACCGGTTTAAGTACCTGGGACCTGAAAATGTACTTATCAGTTGGTGCCCGCAAAATCCGGAATATGATGGGGAAACGTTAAGGCAGCTGGGCGACCAGGTTAAAAAGGACCCGGCAGAACTATATGCGGACCTGGTATGCGGCGAAAAGATGCCGATGGCAATTCTGTTTGGCCAGGATGCCTCAGTTGTCAAGGAAATCATGTTGCATGACTATATCTTTACCAGTTCCGATGGTTCTGTCCTGATGAAGGGCGCAGGTAAATACCATCCCCGCTGCTATGCGTCCTTTACCAGAAAGATAAAGCAATTCGCCCTTGACGAGAAAACCATCGATCTCAATTTTGCCATCCGCTCCATGACTTCTTTGCCTGCAGAGAAATTCAAGATGAAGGGTAGAGGCAGAATAGCCGAGGGTTGTTTTGCAGACATCGCTGTAATAGATATCGGCAAAATCAGGGATAACACTACTTATGAAAGCCCTGACAACCTGTCGGACGGTGTAGTGCATCTATTTGTCAACGGAGTACATGCTATTGAAAACGGGACATTCACTGGCCAAACCGGGGGTAAGCCCTTAAGGAGATAATATGATCAATATTCTCAGATACCCATATTTCTACGACATTATCCTGTCCGAGTTTGGCCGGGTAGCTTCAATCGAGTATCTACAATCCGTCTGCAAACTCGAACAAAGTATCATTCAACGTCATTTCCTGGATAAAGACTCTACTTTTTACGATGAATATCGCAGAATCATGTTTGTACTCATCGCTGATACCGGATACTTCAAGAAAAGGCAGATCGAGGCTGTAGTACCCAAAGGGAAAATTGATTCAGATATATTAATAGGGATCAAGGGACAGCCCTTGCCCGATGACATGAGAGACAGGATCACGCTGGCCTTTCTTGAACAGGTTTATCTGGCCTTAAACCGGGGCCACAAGAATATCCGTATCATTATTCCCTGCAATACCATAAGCCCAATAGGGCATCATATCTATAGCCTGATCACCAATCCACAAGAGTTCAAGGCCGTTATGACAAAGCATTGTGGGATAAGTTCTTCCTCTTCTGTTTTTTCCCGTGTGCAAGATGCCAAATTCAGTTTATACACCCCCCCCACGCTGGTGATCGACGAGATCCGTAAGACGCAGAAAGACAAGGTATCAATACTGGTATTTGGGACTCCCTTTACAGTCCAGATCTATAAAGACCACATTATAAAGTTGGGTTTAGAGAACCAACTGATTGTACTGCCCCTTACACCGGAAGAACAGGAGCTGTCCAATCAGGTTATCTCGTCATCCATCGCCTGTGACGCAGCTTTATCCGGCTCAATCACGGAAAAGATTAGAAACAATGTCATTTTGCCGAGGCAAAAAAACGCAGATAATCTCATAGTGATTGAGGCCTGCACAGATATCCGTCTGGGTCTGGGCATTAACAGCCTTGATGTCCTGATAGCCAGGGCTGTGAATGACGTTTATGGTATTGATGGAAGCGCCAAAATAAATGATAAAAATATTTAGTAGTATTACTATTGCAGGAGGTGTATCAGTTTAAACATATTTGGCAAGATATCACAATGGTACGATCGAAACAATTGGTTTTACGCAATACAGTTCGGCAAGTGAAAAAATACGCAAATTAAGGAGAACGTTTTAATGGCTGAGGATGGGGACCAAAAACAATATCACACGGGTGGTTGGAGCGCCCACTTCATCATGATCGTCTGCACGCTCCTATATATCGTCAACTATATGGACAGGCAGGTGTTCTCAGCAGTGCTACAGCCGATGAAGGTGGACCTCGGGCTAACGGATGCACAATGCGGGCTGGCTTCAACAGTATTCTTACTGTGCATGCCGATATTTTCTATCTTCGTTGCCTATCTGGTAGACCGCTGGAGCCGAAAGAAGTCCATGGCTATCATGGCTGTGTTCTGGAGCATTTTTACCTTCTGCACAGGCCTCGCCAAGAATTTTATCGGCGTCTTAATCCCGCGGGCTTTGGTAGGCGTGGGTGAAGCAGGTTTCGTTCCCGGGGGCGGCGCATTGATCAGCGCTTCCTATTCCCCGGAGAGCAGGGGCAAGGCCATGGGCATATTCAACATGGCAATCCCGATTGGCGCCGCTATCGGCGTTATGCTGGGAGGTTTCATCTCCGCCAAGTACGGCTGGCGCACCCCCTTCTATTATTTCGCCATACCCGGCGTCATACTTGCCATACTGGCCTTCTTCATGAAGGACTATAAGACAAGCAATACCGCTGGAGTAGGAGGCACTAACCGCAATTTGGGCACAGCACTGGCGGCCGTGCTTAAACTGCGGACGGTCAGGTGGCTTTACCCGGCACTGGGACTGACCAGTTTCATGACTATCACATTTCTAATCTGGACGCCGGCCCTGATCATGCGCTTGCTCAGCGTCAAAGAGGATTACGCAGGCATGCTTACCGGCTTGATGGGACTGGTCGCCATTATCGGCATGCCGCTCGGAGGCTTCCTGACGGACCGCTGGCATAAGAAGGACCCGAAGGGCCGCATGTACCTGGCAGCCATCGCTGATATCGTAGGCGTAGTATTTATCGCTGGTGCGCTATTCCTGAAATTGAACCTTGTTGGCATTATATTCGCCTTTATTTACAGCATTGCTGCCATGGTGGCAATCCCAGCCTTTGCCACAGTTTACCTGGATATCGTGCCGGTGGCGCACAGGGCTATGTCTGTCAGCCTGGGCCTGGTTGCGCAGTACGTACTGGGAGGCGCCTGGGGGCCTTATGTAATCGGGGCAATCTCTGATGCATGGGGCGGCGGAGGAACAGGCCTGAGTAATGCTCTTTTGATTTGCTGTGCCGTCGGTGTTATCGGCGCCATCTGCTTCATCATGGGCGCAAAAGACTACGCGTCGGACGCTGGAAAAGTAAAGCACGAGGCAGTCCTGGCCGCTTAACATTCTGAAGCAACTGTAATAGCCAACAAATGACCGGGGCCGATCGGCCCCGGTCATTTTATTTCATTAGTGCCAGCCCGGCGAATTATATACCATATTACCTGCACCCAAAAAGGTTCTTTGCTGATCATTGACATACGCCATCAATTTATTATCCAAGTAGCAATTGGTATAAACGACTGAAATAATAAGTGGCAGGGAGGCTTTATATGAGAAATAGTAAAGCTGAAGGGGACTTGAATCATTATATTCTGCTCATAAAAGGAGAAGTTGCATTCATAGGACTCTTGATCAGCCGGTTAAACAGGACATATGAATTACAGGGGACCGCATAAAGGCTGTAGGAAACCTGGCTGGTAGTGATAACAAGATAATTGATGCCGCGGTTGCATAGATACGCCGAGTTTTATTGACACTCCTATTCACGCAGATATAGTCTTCCCATTGATTAGATCGATGATGAAAGCTGAAGATGTTCCCCATCGTGCTACCATATTAACCATACTGTCGTTCATTCTATCCATCTCTATTACCTGTGCGGCCCCTGCTGCTATGCCGCCTGCGCAGGTTCAATCAATGGAAGAAGCCGGGATAAAGACAATAGCTGCGGATATGTGGCTTCAAGTCAGCGATAACTCCTCATGCGTCCTCGAGAGCCGCCTTTTGACAGGAACGGGGACCCACTACAGGGGATTGACCAAGAGTTGCTATCGCTTTTTGCCCGAACGGGTCCCGGGCATGGAGCTCAGCTCACTTCACGGCTTCAATGAGCGCATATCTGTAAATAACTATATTGAGATGATTAACTTCTACATCCGCCTGCTGCACAACTCATGTGATTGAACGATAAATCTCTCACGCATTGAGGGTCTGGCATTGCGTATCGTTGGCATCGCACACTACACTAGGGGTACCTGAAGCCTTTCGAAAAAATTCTTGCTCTTATATAGTACGGCCTGCCGTGCTGTTAACAAACGCCTGTTTTGTGTAATTGATTGATCGTATGGTGCGTTCGTAAGCCGCAGGGAGATCGGCAAGGTTAGTCCTTATGATAGCGAGGTCAGTCAGATGGTTGCCGAATACACTACTGGAATTGCCCTCGAATGTACTGCCGCCGGCGAACTGTATTAGGATTATGAAATGTCCTGCTTCATCAACACTCGAACCCGATCTACTAGCTCGCTAAAAGCAAAAGGCTTGATCATATAGTCGTTAGCACCGGAATTGAGTCCCTTAACTCTATCCGTATCGCTGTCCCTGGCGGTAAGTATTAAAATGGGCACACTTACCTGCTTTGCCCGCAGTTCCTGACAGACTGCAATCCCGTCTTTTTTTGGCAGCATAATATCGAGAATGATAAGGTCGTAGGGCGTGGTTTCAGCCATGCATTGGGCTTTCTCCCCATCATAGACAGAGTCAATAGAGTATCCTTCTTCCATGAGGCCTCGCTTGACTATGCCCGCAAGACGCCTATCATCCTCGACAACTAAAATCCGCATTAAGCCTCGTTATGCAGAACATTACTATATTTTGCATTGCCTGAATTGTATTAGAACAAGATGAACAGAAGATGAAAGGATGTGTTGGGATCTCGTTAAGAACCCTTCTTTGCTAGTGCAATCTCATGGTCAATTATTGTGACTATATTCTGCATGAGCGACCGTGAAATGAGAAGGAGGTGCGGGCATATATAGCGCACACTATCACGAGTTGGTAACGGCTCTACATGCACTCGTGAACTCATATCAAATGCAGTCAGGCGCCGTGGCTGAATGTAGGGAGGATGTCGTTGAGAAGATGTATAAGGTACATTAGGACTGGGCACGAATTTTTGCTTTCCAATAAGTTCAAGAAATTAACTTCAAGGGTTTACGACTGACGAGCTTCCGATAATTGATTTTTGTGTATCCCATCAAGAGTCCGCATGCCACCTGCCGATGCTTGGGCAAATTGAGGATTTTTTTCAGCTTACGCGAAAACGGCAAAATATTCAGAATCGCACCGAAATAGCAGGTCCTTAATCCAAGTATTTCCGCGCTAAGCAAGGTTTGGTAAGAGAGGATTGCGGCATCGGTTTCATTCTCCTTAATGCGGGTATCGGTGATGAACAGTATTATCAATGGCGCATTTCGGGTCGAAGGATCCATCCCCAATTCAATGGCACGTTTCCAGGCCCGCATGTGACGCCACTGCAATTCCAGTTCGCTTGAGATCCAGTGTGTGTATTTCAACACCTTGTGAAGACGCAAAATCGACGCGTTCATCTCCATCTGAATTGCCCGCCGGCGTTCTCCTTCTATCAAGAGAATTTCGACCGCCTGTCGGTTCGAGTCCGTTGGAGCATAGCGCGTGGATTCATAAAGAATTTTGGAGATTATCTCCTGGGGTACTGGAGTGGTTGAGAAATGACGCACGCTCCGCCGTTGCCGAGTTAATGCAATAAATTCGTCCCATTCAATCCTGGGTTTGAAATTAATGCTACCAAACTCCGAAAGCGGGAGGTGGTTATGGAAAATCGCATCAGTAGGACAGACCGCAATGCATTGACCACAGCCTAAACAGATCGAAGGGTCAAAAATCACAGGTCGACGAGACTTAGCTACTCCTAAATCAAATGAGAGCGTGCCTATGGGGCATATTTCCACACAAATGCCACAAGCAGTGCATCTATCTGAAATTTCTATGGAAATAGATGGATCATAACCATGGTGAACTTTTACGGGCCTCCCCTTTTCTGTGCCAGTCGCAATGCTATTTTTTCG
>JBEKCL010000198.1:0-6357 GCA_050014895.1 Dehalococcoidia bacterium | reverse complement strand
GGTTTTCGAAATCCCCTTCCTTTTCTTTACCACTTCACAGGTTGTGCCCGGTGCCGGGGACAATATGATCGCCGTGGCTATTACTGCCGAGACCGGCAGGCTTTTCGGTGAAGCTAAACGTAGGGGGACTAACCCTTTGAAACACACACGCCTGATACTGGCTTCCTTCGACGCCGAGGAGGCGGGCCTGCGCGGCGCTCGTGCTTATGTGAGGGCGCACCGGGAAGAGATGCTGAAAACAAAGACTTACGTGTTCAACATGGATACGCTTTATCAACTCAAAGAGTTGGGTTTCCTTGACTGTGACTTGAACTCTACGGTGAAGCTGTCTCACGAAATGGCACAGCAGTGTGTTGATATTGCCGCGTCGCTTGGCTATAAAGCAGTGATCTCGCGTATGTCTCCAGGGGGCGGCAGCACTGATGCCGCCGCATTCGGCGAGGCCGGTATAGAAGCCATCAACCTGGCGGCTATGAGCTTCAACATCAAGGATTATGAGAAAGGCTTTGTCTACCATACGCCCAATGATGTCAGCAAATACATTGAGCCGGCGGTTGTTGAGGCTGCTTTAAAGATAGCGAGAGTTTACATTTTGAAGATGGATGCGGCAAAGGCCTTATAATATACGCTTGGAGCCGCGATAAATTGGATCAACATTACCCCAAAGGGGCGCTCTTCGACCTCGACGATACGATATTATCGATCAATGCCAGGGTAGAGCAATGCTGGTATAAGGTCAGCGCGGACTTTTCTTCCAGGTACGACAGCCTACAGATTGACACGTTAATGGCGGCCATCGGTGAAGTCAGGGACTGGTATTGGAGCGATCTGGAAAGGCACAGGCGGGGCCGGCTTAACCTGGCCATGGCAAGGCGGGAGGTGGTTGAAATGGCCCTGGCACGCCTGGGCATTAATGACAGCAAAGCGGCGGGCGAGTTATCTGAGGCATACGGAGAGGAAATAGACAAACACATGCAGCCTTTCCCGGGAGCCATTGACACGCTAAAGCATTTCCGCCGGAATAACATACCACTGGCCCTGGTGACCAACGGTTCGGCCGAGGTCCAACGGCGTAAAATCCACAGGTTTGAGCTAGGGCCTTTTTTTGATTGCATTGTAATTGAGAGTGAATTCGGTTTTGGTAAACCCGATGGGCGCATTTTTCAACATGCTCTCAATCAACTTGGTGTCGATAAAAAGGATGCATGGATGATAGGTGACGACCTGGCACGTGATATGGCCGGGGCAAAGCAAATGGGCATACTGAGCATCTGGGTGGACTGGCAAAACAAAGGCTTGCCTGCATCTTCTGCTGTTCAACCTGACAGGATAATTAAATCTATAACTGAGCTTGTCTGAAGGCCGGGCAGCCGTTACAACCTGTCGATTTAATGCTCAGGCCGCAAATGTGATACTATATATGGCAGATGTCTATGCATAAATTCAATTTCCGCACGCGGTTAAGACCGTCACACGCATAAACCGTCTAAGGGGTTACTTTGCAACAATTCCGTGAAGACATAAGAAATATTGCTATTATCGCGCATGTTGACCATGGCAAGACCAGCCTGGTGGATGCCCTGCTCAAGCAGAGCAAGGTGTTCCGCGATAATCAGCAGGTCGGCGATCTGATTATGGACCGCAATGCACTGGAGCGCGAAAAGGGCATAACAATACTCGCCAAAAACACGGCCGTCATGTTCCGCGGCGTGAAGATCAATATCATCGATACGCCCGGGCATGCCGATTTCAGCGGCGAGGTGGAGCGTGTGGTGAATATGGCCGAGGGGTGCCTGCTGTTGGTGGACTCCGTGGAGGGCCCCATGCCGCAGACCCGCTTTGTACTCAGGCAGGCTTTCGAAAAGGGCCTCAGGCCCATCGTGGTTATCAATAAAATAGACAGGGAAAATGCCCGGATAGCGGAGGTTGTCAGCCTGACGCAGGACCTTTTCCTCGAGCTTGCCACCACCTCTGAGCATCTGGATTTCCCTGTGCTGTATGCCAGCGCCCGGAACGGCACCTGCACAACCGACCCGGCAATTGAGGGCACTGATATGGTACCGCTTTTCGAGGCCATCCTTAAGACCGTTCCGCCGCCTGCTATCGACGATGGCCCTTTCCAGATGTTGGTGTCCAACCTTGACTATGACAATTATAAGGGCAGGTTCGCTATCGGCAGGGTGCTCAGGGGAAGCGTAAAACCTAAGGATATTGTTGCGGTCATCGGCGCCGACGGCAACCCCCAAAAATATGAGATCGATGATGTCTTCACCTTCATGGGGCTTACACGCTCATCAGTCGAAGAGGCCACGGCAGGGGAAATAGTTTCCATAACCGGCCTCGAAACAGTAAGCATCGGGGACACCGTTGTTGACCCTGAACATCCCGACGCTCTGCCGCGTATTGTGATCGGCGAGCCTACTGTGAAGATGACCTTCGGTGTAAACGGCTCACCCTTTGCAGGGCGCGAGGGCAAATACTGCACTTCACGGCAACTCCGCGAGCGGCTTTACCGTGAGCTTGAAGTGAATATCAGCTTGCGTGTGCAGGATACCGACAGCCCCGACCTTTTCCTGGTCTCGGGAAGAGGCGAGTTGCACCTGGCCATACTGGTTGAGACCATGCGCAGGCAGGACTACGAGTTCGAGATTTCCCGCCCCGAAGCTATCACCCACGAGGAAAAAGGTAAGGTTATGGAACCGGTGGAGCAGCTAATCCTGGATACACGAGAGGATTATATTGGAGTAATTACAGAAATGGCCGCCAAGCGCCTGGGAAAGATGACCGATATGCACAACGACGGCAAAGGAAACTTGCGCATGGAGTATAAGATTCCCACCCGCGGCCTGATCGGGTTTCGTAGCGCATTCCTGACAGCCACTCGCGGTGAAGGTGTCGTAAACACGATTTTCCTGGGTTTTGAACCCTATGCAGGTGAGATAGTATCAGCCCGTAGCGGCACCCTGGTGGCCGCCGAGGCCGGTGTAGCTGTTACCTACGGTCTCAATAATGCTCAGGAGAGGGGAATCACGTTCATCGATCCGGGAACGCAGGTTTATGAAGGTATGATCGTGGGGCTAAACTCCCGCCCAACCGACCTGGCTGTAAACGTATGCAAAGAAAAGAAAATGACCAACATACGTTCTTCAACATCTGATATCGCTGTAAGGTTGACCCCGGCGCTCAAGTTCAGCCTGGAAGAATCGATGGACTTCATCGCCAGTGACGAGCTGGTTGAGATCACGCCCAAGAACATCAGGCTCAGAAAGCGGCTGCTCACTATGAACGAAAGGGCCAGGTCCAAGAAAGCAGCCGAGAAGGCAGGCTAAACGTCCCTGGAAATAATTCCCCGATAACCGCCAAACTAAATTCTGTAAGATAGACGTCCTGTTATTTCCCTGGCTTCTACTCTTGATAGCAGTTTCAGCCACTCTACAAAAGCCGTCACTCCAGGTCTTGCTTATCGAATCCCGTGAAGAAGCAGCTGCGTTTGCCTGTGTGGCAGGTGGGGCCGGCGGGTTCAGCCTTGACCAGCAGTGTGTCACTGTCACAGTCTTTGGAGATTGATTTTATTCTGAGCACGTTGCCGGATGTCTCGCCCTTGTGCCAGAGTTCTTTCCTGCTGCGGCTATAAAATACCATCTCTCCCTTTTTAAGGGTGAGCCTCAGTGATTCCTTGTTTGCATATCCCAGCATCAGCACGGTACCGTCTGCAACGTCCTGTACTATAACTGGAATAAGGCCTTTATCATCGAATTTCAACATAGTTTGCTCCTTATAGAATGTAAATGGCGGGGGATAGATTTGACTCAGGAGATGGCCAGGGCCTCAGCGAGGTCTATATCGCCGGTATACAGGGCTTTTCCTATAATGGCCCCTTCAACCCCAAGCGCCGCCAGCTTCCTGATATGCTCCGTCGCAGAGATCCCTCCTGAAGCAATGACCGGTATTTTCAGGCTTTTTACCAGTTCGGCGGTAGTTTCGTAGTTCGGCTCAGTCAATGTGCCGTCACGCTTGACATCAGTATAGATAATGCGTTTTGCACCTATTGCCGCCATCATAAGGCTCAGTTCGAGCACCGTCATAGTAGATATCTTTAACCAGCCGTGGGTGGTTACGTAGGAGTCACGTGCATCAATGCCAACCACGATAGCATCGCCGAACCTCTTGATAATCCGCCTGGTCAATTCGGTCTGCTCAACGGCAACCGTTCCCAGTATGACACGTTTTACACCCAGTTTAATCAATTGCTCGACTATCTCTTCCCGGCGGATGCCTCCGCCCAGTTCCACATTCAGCTGCGTATTTTTCACGATGTTCCGAATGGCGTCGCTGTTGCGCACCTCACCGGCAGCAGCGCCGTCAAGGTCTACCAGGTGCAACCACCGCGCCCCTTTCTCCTGCCATTTAAGGGCCGTAGCTACGGGATCGTCTGAAAAGACCGTCTCTTTACTATAGTCGCCCTGGTACAAACGGACGCACTTGCCATTTTTCAAATCGATCGCAGGTATTATTTCCATCCTTCAGCCCTCTAAGATTACGCCCTTACCTGCAAATGAGTCAATTTCAATTTCAGTATACCCTTCTTCCAGCAAGATTTCCCGTGTGTGTTCTCCAAGCTGCGGCGCCCTCACATTCTTTACGGGGCCGATGTCCGTAGCCCTGGCCGGTATATGTGCCAGCTTGACTGTACCCAAGCCGGGGTATTCCATATCGAAAAATATCTGCCGGGCCTGGACCTGCGGATTTTCCATAATTTCCGGGACTTCTGACACCGGGGCACAGGGAACACCGGCAGCCTCCAGTTTCCGGAGTATCTCATCGCCGGGAATATTCTTCAAGATTGCCGCCAGTGTATCTACCAGTTGGTTGCGGTTGATAAGCCTGCTTTCCGCGCTGGAGTAGAGAGGGTCGTTGGCTATCTTTTCGAGTCCCAGCGCACTGCAAAAGGCATGCCAGAACTTATCGTTTGTGACACCGACAAAAACATACCTGTCCGCCGATTGGAAACACTGGTAGGGTGTAAAAGCCGGACTGGCTGAACTCATTTTGGGCATCACAAACCCTGTCAGGGCGTACCCTGCAAGGAAGGGGGCCATTAAGTAAACGGCGGTATCGAAGAAAGAAGCGTCTATCAACTGGCCGCGGCCCGTTTTCTCACGTGCCATAACCGCCAGCAGCACATTATATGCTGCCAGGAAAGCTGTGGGGAGGCCGACTATATTCGGAGCGGACCTTATCGGCGGCCTGCCCGGCTCGCCGGTAACAGCCATCAGGCCGGACATCGCATGTATCACGGGATCATAGGCTGGTTTCTGACTATATGGGCCGGTCTGGCCGAACCCCGATACCGAACAATAAATAATCCGGGGATTGATCTTGCTCAGCTCACGGTAGCCGATGCCAAGGCTATCCGCTACACCGGGAGTGAAGCTTTCCACTACTATATCAGCGTTTGATGCCAACCTGTATGCGATATTCTTTCCTTCGGAAGATTGCAGATTAAGGGCCAGGCTGCGCTTGTTACGGTTGATATTGTAGAAGGTAATAGCCGTGGCGCCGCGGCGAAAAGGATCACCCTGCGAAGGTTCTATTTTGATCACTCCGGCCCCCGCTTCCGCCAGCATAAGTGCGCAGACAGGGCCGTCACCATTTTGGCTGAAATCCAAAACTTTTAGCCCTTTAAGTGGAAGCATGGGGACTCCTAATCTGAAGAGTACACTATTTATACCACTATATATCGTAGTTTACAATGGCAAAAACACATTTTATGGTAATTGACTTACAAAAACTGCGACTGTATACTTTGGGCACTATTTAATTTGGGGGTATTCTATGAAGCTGTCGTGTCTGCAAGAGAATCTTAATAAAGGCCTGGGTATAATCGGCAGAGCTGTTGCTACAAGAACCACCCTACCTATTACTCAAAATGTTTTGATATCTACCGACCAGTCGCAACTGAAGTTAGCCGCGACCAACCTGGAAATAGCTATATGCAGTTGGATTGGCGCCAAGATAGAGAGCGAGGGGTCGATTACGGTTCCTGCGCGGGTATTTACCGAATTTGTCAGTTCACTTCCCAGCGATGTTATCAGCTTGAACCTCAAGCACCACACGCTGGAGATAAAATGCGGCCGTTATGAAGCCAGGATAAATGGCCTGGACGCAGCCGATTTCCCGCCGATACCCCAGGTGGGCGACGGCTTCAGCACCAAGGTGCTGGCAGAGGAACTGAAGCATGCTATCAACCAGGTGGCTTTTGCAGCCGCTACCGAGGAGTCCCGACCCGTGTTGACCGGTGTACAGACCGAATTTGAGGGCGGCAAAATGACGATGGCAGCGGCGGATGGCTTCAGC
>JBEKCL010000197.1:0-6366 GCA_050014895.1 Dehalococcoidia bacterium | reverse complement strand
CCGCTGGTCAATACGGCAATGGGTCCTTAGAATTTGAGAGACATAGGGCTATTTGTTACTGTTTTTAATTGAAGCCCATAAAAATGCCTGATAGTATCAAGAGACATGCGGATTATGAGATATAAAGAGGTTTCTCTACATTATTTTTATATCCAGGAAGGATTATGTAAAGAGAGTCAGAATTAAAACAACAGAAAATCGTAATTTGGAGGGTGAGTGAGAATGAAATATATAGCTAAATATCTCCAATTCGCTGAATCTCTAAAACTCGTTCGAAAAGCTGAAATAGAAGATCCAAATTCAAAAAATATCATTGATGAAATCTACACAGATCTACTACCAGAAAATGGAATTTTAACTAAAGTCAATTTACCAAAAACCACTATTTTAGTTGGAAGGAAAGGAACCGGAAAGTCCACTGTTTTTCAAAAATCAATGAAAGATGTTGATAAGAACAAAAAAATAATTTCAATATATATTGATGTAAAAACTTTATACGATAATGCAGCGCCTTTAGATGAGTCAAATACCGAAGGTCTTATTTCGACAACGGAATTGACTAAATATCTTATATATGAGAGTTTCCTAAAGCAAATAATTCTTGAAACTAAAACAAATATACAAAAAAGATTGAACAGTAATTATATTAATAAAATCCTAGGATTAGATTTATCATGTTTTGATAAAATAGAAAATGAACTAGAAAAAATTGTTTCTTCAATTGAAGATGTGTTTAAAAAAATAAATGTATCATTCAGGACTTCTATATCTAACAGTATTGAACAAAAACAGAGTGGGAAGTTAAATACAGAAGTCACAGTCTCAAAAGATCCAAAAGTTTCCTTGGGAGGAGAAATAAGCTCTAATCAATTATTGAAACAAGAATTTAATAATACATTTATAACCTATCTAGATATTAAGAAATCGCTAATTGAAAACCTCATTTCCATTAGAAAAATTACAAAATTAAAATATCTATATATATATTTAGATGATTATTCAGAAATAGATGAAGAAGCGCAGATAATATTTATGGATTGGTTTATTTGCCCATTAAATAACTTATCAGATGATTTTATTAAATTTAAAATTGCTACTTATCCGAAAAGATTTTACTATGGAAAGTTAGATAATCAAAAAATTGATGAAGTATCATTAGACTTTTTTAATGTGTTTTATACATTTAAAAATATATCGAAGATGGAAGAATTAGCATTAGATTATACCAAAAGACTTATTCTTAGTCGGGCTAAGGTTTTTCTGCCAAATGGAGATTTAAGCTTATTTTTTGATATTAAAGATGATGATTTGTTTGAATTACTATTCGAAGTTTCCATGAATATTCCAAGAAAAGTGGGATATATTTTATCCTACTGTTACGAATCTAATTTAATTCATAATACAAAAATAACTCAAGCAGCCATTGGTAATGCAGCAGTGAGATATTATGATGAAGTAGTAAGAAAATATTTTGAGTCAAATCAATATGTTCTTAGGCCTTTTGACGATAGAGTATCAATAGAAAATCAGAAGGGGCTTATGGATAAAATAGTTACAAAGCAGTTATCGAATAAACAAAGTATTTATAAATCTAATGCTAAATTATTCAAAAATAGAAATAAACCTACTAGTCATTTTGTCATTGGTGATCGGTTTACCAATTATGTCAATAAGAGGATCTCTTTAACTGGGAATTCGCCGCTCTTACCCATGGCGATAGCATGCGTTCTCGGTTCACATTGGGGTCGATACCCTCTCCCATATAGAACATCATGAGCGTGAAAGAATCGACGTCAATTCCCGCATAATCAAGCACCCGGTTCAACAACTGGGGCGCTGAGGAATAAAAGGTCTCTGCCCAGCGCAGGGGGGTGAAACGTTCGCTCTTCTCTGGCGCCAGAAGCCGCATCTGATTGAGCACCCGGTGGCTTACCACCAGAGTGAGCATGGCCACCAGCACCAATGATTCGATGACTATAGGCTTCTCACTGGTTATTGTGTCCAGTTTGTACAGGCGCTTGAGTTCCTTAAATACAAGTTCGACGCTCCAGCGCGCCCGGTAGAGCAGCGCCACGTCTTCAGTCGAGAGCTGTTCCGGCATGATGTCGGTGATGTAGAGATGATACTCCTTGGTCTCTTCATCGAACACTCCGACCAGGCGGAATGTCTCTCTGATCTTGGGTGCGCCGCCCCTGGAGCGATAGACCTCGAACTTGTCATCCCCGGACTTCTTGGCCTTTGAGGCGCTGGCCTTGAATTCGACCTCTACCAAGATGTCGATCACTTCCCGCTTCAGGCGAGGGAGGATATCCTGAAGCTTTTTGCCGGCGAGATCGATGGCATTGCCCCGGTAAGAGCGCAGTACCGAAACGATATAAGTTATTTGGAATTAGAGATTATGCTATGCTCTTTTCGTAGATATGTACGCATCAAGACTACGAAAAGAGGTGAAAGCAATGTCGCGTATTATTGATCCCGGCGATATCCGATGGGAGCGCTACCCGGCTATTGCTGGCGATCCACTCGCAAGGAAGTGGCTGGAAAGCCAAGCGCTTCTGGGATTGGCCCAGAATACGATTGAGGCCTATGCCCGTGGTGTTCAGGACTTCATGGAATACTGCCTGCGATCGGGCGTTCATGCGCAACAGGCAAGGCGCGATGAAGTTGCTCGTTACGTAGGAGACCTGCGCCGGCGTCCCAGTCCAAAGGGCAGCAATGTCGTAGCGCTGGATTCAGGAGTGGGTCTTTCCAACGCCACTATGCAGCAACGCTTGACAGCCGTTAGGCTGTTCTTCGACTATCTTATTGAAGAAAACGTCAGAGACCACAACCCTGTTGGCCGCGGCCGCTACACACCTGGCAAGAAATTTGGGGGCAAGCGCGATCGGGGACTGCTTCCCCGCTTCAAGAAACTACCTTGGATTCCCAGCGACGAGCAGTGGATGGCCTTTCTGACTGCAGCTCGTAAGGAGGGCATCCGTAATCGCTGCATGATCGGACTGGCCTATGATGCTGCCCTGCGCCGCCAGGAGGTCTGCCTGTTGCAGTCTGGCGACCTTGACCCCGCTCACAGAACGATGCGGATCCGTGCGGAGACCACCAAGGGTGGCGCTGAACGTGTTGTTCCCTATTCACCGGCAACAGGCGAGTTGCTGAGGGCTTATCTATCCTGCCGGCGCGCCATGAGCCAGGAACGGGGGCTCTTGTTTTTATCCGAATCCCATCGGAACCGGGCTGTCCCCATCACATTCTGGACCTGGTCGAAAGTGATACGCCAGATCGCCGATCGGGCTGAACTGCCGCAGTTCTCAACACATACTCTCCGCCACCTCTGTCTGACCGATCTAGCTCGCGCCGGTTGGGATCTCCACGAGATTGCCCGTTTTGCCGGGCATCGAAACCTGGAAACCACACAGCAGTACATCCATCTATCCTGCAGTGATCTTGCCAATAAATTGTCGCAAGGCATGCACCAGATCCATGACTGGCGTCTGCGTGTTCTTTCTGAAACTTTCCTGAAGCCGGAGGGGTCGTTATGAACAGGCAGACGACTGCTCCGAATCTTCAGGTCAGATCCGGCTGGTATCCACCCGTCAGGCGCGATAATTACGACACATCAGCTTCCTTAACCCTGGATGAGGAGAAGGCTCTTGAGCAACTTATCTCGACCAGGCTCCGTTGGCGCACTACCCATCGGCGGGACAAGCTGAAGCGCCTGGTGACACCTCTCTGTGACGCCTTGGCATCGATAGGGGGGAGCAGCCGCAACAAGAACTGGGCGGTTGCCGCTCTCTTGAGAGGCTGTGGTCGGGAAAGGCGCTCGTTTTGGGGATGGGACAAGCTCGCCTGGTCACGTGTTCTGGGTGCTTCAAAAAAACTGTTTACTGAGATAAATGGGAACTCGGGCGAGACGCGGCAATACATGGCCGCCGCCGGTTATCTTCTGGGCTGTTTTACCGACATCCGGTTTATGGGCGCCTTCAACCGCATGCTTCTGGCTTGCAAGGTTTTTGGTGATGAAGCCGTGGGATCTGCGGTCATCACCATCAAAGAGACGCTTAACAAGTGGGGCTACTCACCATCTAGAATTGAATCGGTTATCAGTGAGGTCCTGCTGCTCAACCGCAGCCCATACCTGCATGACCTGAGCGCCGAAAAGCTTGATGAGTTCCGGCGGGAAGTTCCCAAGAGCAGGCAGTGCCATTATCTGCAAATCAGTAAGGCGTTGGCGGCATTGGGCATAACGGCGCCTCTCGACCGCCTTGAGCACCCCAATGTCAAGGTAGTTGCCGCCCATAAGACAGACAGCATCCATCCCGAGTGGCTGCATTGGATAAGTAGATGGGAAGAGACAGCAACATGCGCTCCCTTGACACGGAGCCGTGTCCGGCATAATCTTCACAAGGTGGGCGTGTGGCTTAAGCAATATCATCCCGAAATTACCCAGCCCCAGCAATGGACCCGGGAGTTGGGCCTGGAATGGGTGGCCGCTGCTGATCGCGCAAAGGTCGGAGATTATGTAGTGTTCCCAAGGCAATCACCCCGGCTCGGTCAGCCCCTGCTGCCCCGTTCTAAAGATAAACTTATCGGAGTCATGAGAGCCTTTTTTCGAGACTGCCAGGAGTGGGAGTGGATACCACGGCGCTTTGATCCCGGGCGGTTATTTGCCACGCCTCGCAGCATCAAGGCGTTGATTGGGCCGGATCCCCGCACAATTTCTGATGACATCTGGGCCCGAATCATGTGGGCGGGGCTGAACCTGACGCCCGATGACCAATTTCCAACAAATGCGGGGGTGCCTTTTTACCCCCTTGAGCTCGTCAGGGCATTAGCAGTGATATGGCTCTTTGCCGGCCTCCGCAGCAACGAGATCGTACGATTGAGGCTGGGGTGCATCCGCTGGCAACAGGATGAGGTCACAGTTCAGTCAACGGGAGAGATTTTGCCGCCGGGAACCGTATGCTTGCTCGATGTTCCGGTCAACAAGACGGGAACCGCATTCACCAAGCCGGTGGATCCGGTCGTCGGCATGGCGGTTGCAGCCTGGGAACAGATCAGGCCAAGCCAGCCTGCATTTATGGACGCCAAGACCGGAGAGGTTGTTGATTTTCTGTTCTGCTATCGTGCTTCTCCCTTGCCGTCGGACTACATCAATGTGAGACTGATCCCCATGCTTTGTCATAAAGCCGGGGTGCCACTGAAAGATGTGCGGGGCAATATCACAAGTCACCGGGCCCGCGCCACCATTGCCAGTCAGCTCTTTAACTCTCGCGAACCGATGTCTTTATTTGAACTGCAAGCCTGGTTGGGTCATCGTTCACCTGTTTCCACCAGAAGCTATGTAGGCATAACTCCTACCAAACTGGCCAAGGCTTACGCTAATGCTGGGTATTTGGCACGCAATGTCCGGGCTATCGAGGTCCTCATCGATAATGATGCTGTAAAAGCGGCTGCGGCTGCTACCGGTGAGCCTTGGAGGTATTACGATCTCGGTCACGCCTTCTGCACCTATGAGTTCTTTGATCAGTGTCCGCATCGAATGGCCTGCGCCAAGTGTGATTTCTGCATCCCCAAGGATTCAAATCGCGCCCAGCTTCTTGAAGCTAAGACCAACATCCTGCGGTTTCTTCAAGAAGTGCCTCTCACTGATGATGAACGTTCAGCTGCTGACGGAGACCTAGATGCCCTGGATCGCCTAATCACTATGCTGAGCGATAGACCCACACCTTCTGGGCAAACTCCGAAACAACTCATTGACCGGGGAGAAATCCGGACAAAAGAGGATGACGACTTTGGTCATTAGGGGCATTGAATTCGAATACGCTGAGTATTGGTCTTTGCCACCTGGTGGCAAAGACGTACGGAAAAGATACCTCTTTTTACACTCAAAAAATGAGGGAGGTTCAACATGGCTTTCGTGAGATGGCGTGGACAATACGCCCAGCTTGTGGCCACTGTTTACGAAGCTGGCCGGTACAGGAAGATCACTTTGGCTAGCCTCCACGATTTCTATGCGTCCGATCTCGCTAAACTGCACGTAGCGGAAAGGTTTCCGCACATCAAGGTTGACTGGGAAGCGGTGGACCGGGCGCTGGCTCAGGGACCAACCCTTGGTATTTTGAAGCAGAGCACGCCCCCAGAGCATCTGGACTACGCAGCCGTCGAACACTACCTACGCCAGTGGGCGGACGACGCTGAAGGAGCGAAGCTGATCAACGATGCGAATAGTTTGCGCATTGCGGCAGGAGTTCTGACAAGGTGGAGGGCCGAGTTTTATTGGGATAATCATCCATCTTCTGATCAAACAGGGGAAAGGCGTAATGTTGATGAAAAATAATTTTTGTATTCCACATAATGGTGGGGTTG
>JBEKCL010000196.1:0-6383 GCA_050014895.1 Dehalococcoidia bacterium | reverse complement strand
TAGAGCCACACCCTTTTCATCCATTGGCACGATGCCAAGCATCTGTGTGGAGAACGTGACGCACAAAATATCCGCAGGCGACACGCCTGTTTCTGATAGAAGTTGCTTTGTGCTGCTGGTAACAGCACTCCACCAATCTTCAGGGTCCTGCTCGGCCCAACCCGGCCTGGGATATTTAATATCGTATGGCTTCAGAACCCTGCCGTAAACCCCTCCCCCCTCGTCCACCAGAACCGCTTTATTGTTAGTAGTACCGACATCGTGAGCAACGATATATTTTGCCATATACCTCCCCCTATCAATTGATGATTTGTATTTGAATCTTCCCGTATCCGTGCAATATCATACACAACAATCAGCGCGGAAGCAATGTCATTTATCACAGTCTCTTCAGCATTGACGCGACTTTTATTTCGACCCTATACTTCATCATTGAAAGGAAATTTTAAAAATGTTCATACCTTCATATGTGTCACTATATGAATTAGGCAGGTTAAAAGACAGGGTTGACGAACTATATACCCGTCTTGCAGCCTGCGATATCTGTCCGCGCCATTGCGGAATTAACAGGCTTAATAACATTCGCGGGTACTGCCGCTCTGGGAAAACAGCGGAGCTCTCAAGCTATTGCGATCACCATGGGGAGGAGCCTGCACTATCAGGCACCAAAGGGTCAGGGACCATTTTTTTCAGCCACTGCAATTTAAGATGTGTATACTGTCAAAACCATCAGATCAGTCAAGATTTCGACTCTTCATCAATCGAGGCGGACCCCAGGTCTTTGGCCAGGATCATGCTTAATTTGCAGGACAGGCTGGGTTGCCACAATATAAACCTTGTTTCGCCGTCACACTATGTACCTCAAATAGTCGCTGCTCTCTATGAAGCAATTCCCATGGGCTTAAAAATACCGATTGTATACAACACTAACGCCTATGACTCCATTTCCACCTTGCAAATGCTGGATGGGATAATCGACATCTATCTGCCTGATATTAAATATGCCTCAAACAAATTTGCCAGAAAATTTTCCCGAAGCATAAATTACGTTGCAGTCAGCCGGGCTGCCATCAAGGAGATGCACAACCAGGTAGGTAATTTGGTGATGGACGCTTCAGGAATTGCTCAAAGAGGATTAATTGTGCGACATCTTATCCTGCCAAACAATATAGCAGGCAGTATAGATGCGTTGAAATGGCTGGCAAATGAAGTGTCGCCGGCAACTACTGTCAGCATTATGGCACAGTATCACCCATGTCATAAGGCTATAGATGAACCGCTCTTAGCAAGAAAAATATCCCTGAGTGAATACAGGCAAGTTACAAATATGCTGGAAGAACTAAGTATGGAAAATGGCTGGTTACAGGAAATGGACTCCGCCGATCACTATCTGCCTGATTTTAAACGCCCTGAACATCCTTTCAAAGTCCCCTAATCAGGACTTATACTACATCCTGTCTTTAATATTCTTCCTGAAGATAGCTCTTTTGAAGTTACCCTCTGATTTACCAAGAATCTCTTTTAAACGTGGTATATACATTAATATCGGCACCAATGCAATACATACGGAGTAAATGGTGAGCCCCTGATCATGCATACCAAACCACGCGGTAAGCGGGAAAGCAATAAATGATATGCCATAAGCAAAGGTGGCCCATCGAGTAATTAGTAAAAGTAACAGGAATGATGCCAGATATATTAAATCACAGGCGGGGATGGGAATTTTCGACGTTCCAACTGAAATCCAATTTATCCACGGCACAATAAAGGCGAGCACCCCGATTGCAGTTGCCCCACCTTTGCCTCCCTTGAATTTAAGAAACAGCGGAAAATTGTGACCGGCTATCACGATAACACCGGAGACCATCTCAATCGGTATTATTAAATAAGCGGGTATAGGAAATAAATAGGATGCTGTTACAAATGTCAGAATGAGCGCCACGATGCCTTTTCCAACGTCGCCGACCAGGACCAACATGCCAGGCCAAAATCCTATAGTATAAAAGGTGTTCATGGCCCCCATATTGTGGCTTCCAATCTGCCGAATGTCCACGCCTTTAAAAGCACGCCCTACCAAATAGCCTGTAGGTATAGAGCCAATCAAATAACTCATAACGATGGAAACGATAAAAGCTAATACAATATTAATCATCTATTGCTACCTGCTATTACATTATACCATCGTCCGCTTCAATTACGTTCATACGTAGAATTACTTATTTTGGATCAAAACGGCTATATGATGTAATACCATAACATGCGAAACGTACGGATTGTTAAATCACATATTCTCACGTATGCTAACAGATCCACGCCGGATCATCACCACCGGCCCTAAAACCTCTACGTTACAATACACCCATCAAAACATAAAAAGTGATCTGATTTACCAATATTGAAATGGTCAGTGGCAGTCACCACATCTACATCTTAACTGCCGCTGACCATATATTCAGTTCATTGAGACGCAACTATTTCGATTTGGATGGCAATGCAGCTATTGCACTACCAGGTGTGGTTTTATCGCCTTTTCCGTTCTCCACCCAGATTTCACACTCAACCAGGCATTCACTGCCTTCCATGTATTTTTTTGTCACTTTACCCTTACACCACCATGTTTCCCCATCTACAGGATCATCGAAGCCTTTCATTTTGCGCGGATAATCCATGCCCTTATAGCGGCACGAAAGCTTCCTAAGCATTCCCTTCTCGCCAATCCAATCCGTCATTAAATGAACCAGCCACGCCCGTTTCAACTGCCCGTGCACAATAGGATGACCGACACCAAGGTTCTTGGCAAAATCATCCTCATAATGCAGGGGGTTAAAGTCGCCTGACGCGCCAGCCCATTGAACCAACATCTTGGTTGTAGCTATCTTTTTCAGCGGCGTTACTTCGCTGCCTACTTCAATATCTTCATAGTAAATCTGTTTACCCATTATACCTCCCGTAAAATAATGCCAGCTATATTAGAAATGGAGCAAGGTGTTCCGCATGATCAAAATAACTGTACCCCGTTCATTGAGATATGTAGTTTCGAGAGTTGTCACCAGGGTGGGACCCATTTTCGTTTCACGTCCCTCAAGATTGGCAACTCTGGTGACCGAAATCAACATATCCCCGGCGCCTATGGGACCGAAAAATTCGAATTCTACGCCGCCATCCAGAAGCCCCAAGGGCGCACCAGCTTTTTGAAGCTTCTCAAACATTTTGAACATGTCGAATCCCTTCGCTTTTACCGGCCATCCGGAAAATCCAGGCGGGGCCATTAACCGACCCCATTCGCTTCGCGTGGCATATTCGACGTCATTGTACAATGGATTTGGATCATCCACCGACCGTGCGTACCTCTGGATTGCTCCTTCTTCCACCTTTTGGACGACAGGGTCCTCGGCACGCCCGATCATCGCTTTCAAGCTATCAGTTACTATAAATGCAGCCATTACAACCCCCGCAATATTTTATTTGCCGACGATGCAAACACTTACAACGTTCATCGACGGGAAACCACCCATGTTGTGGGTTAGTCCGACCTTCGGATCCTTAAGCTGCCTCTTATCGGCTTTGCCCTGCAACTGTTTGTACATTTCGTACATCATTCTCAGGCCGCTAGCGCCAATAGGATGGCCGAAGCATTTGAGACCGCCATCAATCTGGATAGGCTGTGCTCCATCGGCGTTAAACCTTCCGGCATCTATATCATCTTTTACGTGGCCTCTAGCACTGAACTGCAGGTCTTCCATTGCAGTGGCTTCCGTGATAGAGAAGCAGTCATGGACTTCGGCCATGCTCACTTCTTCCCGCGGGTTCTTGATGCCAGCTTCCTTGTAGGCAGCTATGCCAGCACGATATGCTGGTTCCACATGTGAACCGTCCCATTTGGTATAAAGCATTTCCTCACCCGAAGAACATGAAATTTGAAGAGATTTTACGAATACTGGATCAGGTCTGAATTTCTTGGCCATGTCAGCCCGGCAGACAATTGCAGATGCCGAGCCATCACTAACACCACAGCAGTCGAAAAGCCCGAGGGGCCATGCGACGATGGGCGCATTCATAATCTGCTCAACCGTTACTTCCTTGCGGAGGTGTGCCTTGGGATTTATAGAGCCATTCTTATGGCTCTTGGCCGATACCTTTGCCAGCATCATCTTTCCATCCTGGGGACTCAGGTTGTATTGAGAGAAATACTTAGTCGCCATCATAGCAAAGCCGCCAGGCGCAGTCACGTTAAAACCATTTAACGGCATCTTGTACCCGAGGCCTCCGGCAAGCGGCAGCCCGCCATAGCCTGTGTCCTTCAGTTTTTCCATTCCCAGAGCGAGACATATATCATATGCCCCTGAAGCCACGGCATATACTGCTCCCCTTAATGCTTCAGAGCCGGTAGCGCAAAAATTCTCAACCCTGGTTATTGGGATGAACGGTAATTTTAAAGTAATTCCCAGAGCAGTTGCTCCACGACCCATGCTAATGTCAGGCATATGGATGCCCCACCATGCTGCCTGAATATCTTTCTTTTCCAAGCCGGAGTCCTGCAGACATTCAACGAATGATTCAACTATGAGGTCCTGCGGGCTGGCATCGAAGCGTTCTCCAAACTTGGTGCATCCCATGCCGATTATGGCTACTTTATCTTTAATTCCTTCTGCCATTTTCATTTCCTCCTTGCATTACTTAAATATTTCTCAGGCAACGACAGGCATGGCTTTCCAGCCGTAGTTGACAGCGGCCCGCTTTTCATCCGCAAACTTTATCCTGAAACTCAACTCTATCGGCATCCCCACTTTCAGTGCATTGGGATCACAGTCGGTAAAGTCCACTGCACACCTTCCACCACCCTGGAAGTCTATGAAACCGTATGAAGCAGGCGGATCGATGCTGGGAGCCAGGAAGTCGCTCGTGTAAGTAAAAATGTTGGCCAGTCTATCAGAGAACCTGTAGGACTCCATTTGATCGATTGCACCGCAATCAGGATTTGGACAAACCCTCTGGAAAGGCCAGGCCGGCGTGCCGCATTTCTTACATTTGTTGCCAACCATGCCATATAGTTCCCTGCTTTCTCTCGATATGATGGAGAATGACGTGAATACTGTCTCTTCTCCCCTTATCCCAATTTCCACCGGCATTAATTTGCGGAAAGCCAGGTATTTTTCGTAGCTGCCGAGCGGGACTTTGTTGGCAAGATTTCTTTTAATTGCTTTCTTGTCCTTTACTTTGGTTATATTATCAGTGACGGTCAGATAGAAAGCATCGCAACCCTGGCCAAAACTGACTACCATTATCTTATCGCCGGGTTTGGCATCTTCCAGCGCTGCAACCAGCATCATTAACGGTTGTGCCACGCCGGTGTCGCCGACTGTCATGAGTAACGGCTCCTGGACTTGTTCAGGAGTTAGACCCAATGTATTGCCAAGGGCAGCATGTGCGCCCGTAAAAGCACATGCATATATTACCTTTGAGAAGTCTTTAATATTCAGGTTGTATTTCTTCACCAGCCCCATTACTGCTTCCGGTATAAATTTCATGTAGCCAGCATCTCTGATAAAACGCTCTTCCCACAAATGCTCGAGACGTTCACCTTCCAAACGCCGCCGGTCGACGAAATCATGTGAAGTGGAGAAAGATCCTTCGATAGTAGCAATAACATCATCTTTGCCGAGCAAGAAGCTGGCGGCCCCATCTCCGTACGTATAATCCCCGTTGCTGCCGACCTTGCTGACCCGGCAATCTCCAGCACAAACCAAGCAGCTGTTGAGTGATCCAGCTGAAATGGCATCTGCGGCAGCAAGCAGTGCACCAGTGCCTGATTTTGTAGAATCGGTAAAATCTGCTGTTCTGCTGTTAGTAGCGAGGTCTAGCGCTGCTGCCACGATACCCGCGTTCTGTCTTAATGAATAAATTTGAGAAGTAGTGGCAAAATATAGACCGTCCACTTTGTCCCTATTTTCACCTTTTAGACAGTCCTTGGCAGCAGCTACTGCCATAGTAATGCTGTCTTCATCCCAATTGGCAACCGCTTTCTCTCCCCGCAGCGGCCCAAAGCCAAGAAATAAGAGCGCCAACTGCATGATATTGCGATCCAGACGAAATCTTGGTATATGCGCCCCATAAGACTTGATACCTACCATTTCTCCTCCTTTACTTAACTTATATTTTGAGAATAACTTCCCGATTTGCCAGTGCCGATTTTACTACATATTGCCAACGTTCACAATTGCTTATACGTATATTTGCCAATTCATAACTAATTATTTATTGACCAGCTAATCAAAGTCCCATTTCTCCTGCAACTTTTTCCAGGTGTAAATCAGTGTCCCCCAACATAAACTCGGCGGCTTTCACGCGTCTGAAATAGCAGCCATATTGAAACTCTCTGAAAA
>JBEKCL010000195.1:0-6426 GCA_050014895.1 Dehalococcoidia bacterium | reverse complement strand
AATGGACCTGCTGGCACTGATCGATAAATTGAACGTGATCGCCGGCAGGAACGGCATTGGCAGGATCGACCATATCGAAAGCAGGGTGGTGGGCATCAAGTCACGCGAAGTTTACGAGGCCCCGGCTGCCACCGTGATCATCAAGGCACATATCGCTCTGGAATATATGACCATGACAAAGCCGCAGCTTCGGTTCAAGGACCAGGTTAACCGCGAGTACGCTGACCTGGTCTATAACGGCTTCTGGTTTTCAGCCTACCGCGAGGACCTGGACGCCTACGTGAACAGTTCTCAGCGCTTCGTGACCGGAACCGTCCGGATGAAGTTGCACAAGGGCAACTGCACTATTGTCGGCAGAAAGTCGCCATACTCGCTGTACAGCTTCAAGCTGGCGACCTATGACAAAGGCGATATCTTCAACCAGGCCGACTCGGCAGGGTTCATTCGCCTGTGGGGGCTTCAGACCAAGATCCAGGCGCAGGAACAGCTTATAAGGCCTGTGAAAGCGAAACCGGGCAAAAAGGGCGCCCGGAAATAAATTTGAGGTTAGGGTAGAGGATGGCTGCGAAAAAAGAAACGAAGCTACGTGGCAGGTTTAAAGAGGAAATAGACAGCTCGGCATTGAGCTATGTTGCGTCTATCCCTTTCGATTGGCGGCTGTGCAAGTATGATATTGAGGGCAGCATCGCACATGCTGAGATGCTGGCCCATCAAAAGATCATATCTTCCGTTGAATTCAAGAAAATTAAGAACGGCCTTCATGCCATTCTTAAAGAGATAGAAACCGGTCGTTTCCCTTTTAAAAAGGAGCTGCAGGATATTCATATGAATATCGAGGGCCGCCTGTTTGAGATTATCGGGGACACTGCCGGCAAGCTGCATACCGCCCGGTCCCGCAATGACCAGGTAGCGCTGGATATGAGGCTGTTCACGCGGGCTTCGGCTATGCAGTCTATCAAAGCGCTTCAGCAACTCAATGCCGCAGTAGTAGACATAGCCGGGAATAATATCAATGTCATCATGCCGGGATACACTCATCTTCAGCAGGCGCAGCCGGTGTTGTTCTCACATCATATGCTGGCTTATTTCCAGATGTTCAGCCGGGACATTGAACGGTATTATGATTGCCTGGTGCGAATCAACGTGCTGCCGTTGGGCAGCGGCGCACTGGCGGGTGTGCCTTACCCAGTGGACAGGGAATTCGTCGCCGTGAAACTGGGATTTGATGACGTGAGCGAAAACAGCATTGACGCTGTTTCCGACCGCGACTTCATTATTGAGTTCGAGGCGGCGGCCTCGATTACTATGATGCATTTATCGCGTCTTGCGGAAGAGATGGTTATCTGGTCCACCCGGGAATTCGGGTTTATTGAAATGGGTGATGCCTATTCAACCAGCAGCAGCATAATGCCGCAGAAGAAAAACCCGGACGTGGTGGAGCTGGCCAGGGGCAAAACAGGTCGCGTTTACGGACATTTAATGGGTATGCTGACCGTCATGAAAGGACTTCCCCTGGCTTATAACAGTGACCTTCAGGAAGATAAAGAAGGATTTTTCGATACAATCGATACGCTGTTATCGAGTTTACAGGTGATGTCCGGCCTGGTCGGGGCGCTGAAAATAAACCCGTCCAGGATGAAATCGGTCATGAGCAGCTATATACTGGCTACGGATGTGGCGGATTACCTCGTTAAAAAGGGTTTATCTTTCAGGGAAGCGCATGGTGTGGTCAGCCGGCTGGTATCCTACGCAGCAGAAGACAAAAAAGAGTTGGATGAATTGGACCTCAAAGAATATAAGAAGTTCTCTCCCTTGTTCGGCCAGGATGTTCGCAATATAAGTTTGCAGAAATCCATCGACTCAAGGATGTCCTACGGCGGCACTGCTTCGCAACAGGTGAAGAAGAGCCTTGAGAGAGCAAGGGAAATTATCCGCAGCTATGAAACGAAATAAAATTAAAATCGCTCCCTCGATATTGTCAGCGGATTTTAGCTGTCTGGGTGACCAGGTGAGGGAAGTTGTCAAAGCCGGCGCCGACTATATACATGTCGATGTTATGGACGGCCATTTCGTTCCCAATATTACGATCGGGATCCCGGTCGTCAAGTCGCTTAGTAAAATAACCAGGGTCCCGCTCGATGTTCATTTGATGATCGAGAAGCCGGAGAATTATATCGAAAGGTTTGCTGAAGCGGGGTCCGGTATTATCACGGTGCATGCCGAGGCCTGTGTTCACCTGGATAGTACGATTAAGGCTATTAAGAGAACGGGAGTGCGGGCTGGCGTTTCTATAAATCCGGCTACGCCTCTGACGGCTATTGAAGAGATACTATCCATGGTTGATATGGTGGTCATAATGACCGTAAACCCGGGTTTTGGCGGGCAGGAGTTCATTTTTCCAGTAGTCGATAAGCTAGCAAGGCTAAAACAGATTCTCCATGATAGAAAAATCAACATAGAGATAGAGGTTGACGGCGGAATTACGGTGGAAACTGCTCAGATCGCAGTTAAAGCGGGCGCAAATGTACTGGTGGCCGGTTCTGCTATTTTCAACTCAGGTCAGGGTATCGGTAGAGCTTTTAAGGAATTGCGGAATTCAGTATGTTAGCGGGAGGCCTTATTTCTGGTCCTGATACACCTGGTGCAAAGATTAAGCCGGATTGCAGTTCCATTAATATTGAATGTAGTCGGTTGAATATTGGGAAGCCACTTACGCCTGGTGTGCTGTTTGGAATGACTTATTCTATTTCCAAAACGCAATGTTTTGCTGCAAAGATCACATTTGATAGCCAATTTCGAACCCCTTTGTTTGATACTTTACTAATATTTAACAACAATGGTATATAATACCACATCCCATCTCATGTTAAAAGGAGACCAATGACACAAGTGAATTCCTGGAATGGCAAAGACCTGAGAGATATGTTTGCCGCAGGAAGCAACTGGCTTGAAAAAAGCGTTGCCGAAGTTAATGCTATTAACGTCTTTCCTGTGCCGGATGGCGATACGGGTACCAACATGCTGCTCACGCTGCGGTCCGTGATTGAAGAAGCGGACAGGGCATCCGATGCTACAGCCACAGTGATGGCAAAGGCTATGTCGCATGGGGCGCTGCTGGGTGCAAGGGGAAATTCCGGGGTTATACTCTCTCAGATATTCAGGGGGCTGTCCAAGGGATTGGATGGCAAAGATACATTTAATGGGGCTGACTGGGCCAAGGCGCTTGCGCAGGCGGCCAAGACAGCCAGGGAAGGCCTGTCCAATCCCGTAGAAGGGACCATACTAACGGTAATCAAGGATGCTTCTATCGTTGCTCTGCAATGTTCCGAGAAGGATCCCAACGACCTTATTGCGATTGTTGAAGCGTCAGTCGTCGAAGCTCGGGAATCGGTTGCCAGGACGCCTAACCTGTTACCGGCATTATTGGAAGCCGGGGTAGTGGATGCAGGAGGAGAGGGTCTATACATAGTTATGGATGGGGCCCTGAGATTTTTAAAGGGCGAACTGGAGGACTTGCAGTTCAGAAAGCCGCAGATGGTGAGTGCAAATATTTCGGCTGCCAGGGCTATTAATTTAGTTTCTTCCGAAGAAGAGGAAGCTTATGGGTATTGTACGAATTTCCTGTTGGAAGGCGTGAACCTGGATCCCGAAAAAATAAGGCGCAAGCTTGACGGGCGCGGTCAGTCGCTGGTGGTAGCCGGGGATGAGACTAACATCCGTGTGCATATACACAGCTACGATCCGGGCAGCATACTTGCTTATGCCACTACCCTGGGCACGCTGCATCAGATCCAGATACAGAATATGGATGATCAGCACGTAGGTTTTAAAGAAATGCAGCGGCAAAAAGCGCTTCCGGCTGGTATCGCCGTGGTCGCTGTGGCATTTGGTGAAGGCATGACCAAGGTGTTTGAGAGTCTCGGGGCTATAGTGGTTAAAGGCGGGCAAACAATGAACCCCAGCGTGAAAGAGATATTGGCCGCCGTGGAAGCCATAGATGCGCCAAAGGTTATTCTTTTGCCTAATAACAAGAATATTATTCTGACTGCCTCCCAGATTAAAGAGCTTACTAAAAAGAGTATCGAAGTCATTCCTACCAGGACGTTGCCGCAGGGTGTGACTGCCCTTCTGACCTTTAATTATGAGAGCTCTTTGGAAGACAACGTAAAAATGATGAGCGAAGCTGCCAAGGGAGTCAAGTCGGTTGAGATCACTACGGCGGCCAGGTCTACACAGATACACGGACTGAAAATTAAACAGGGGCAGATCATAGGCATTATTGACGACACTGACCTTGTGGCAGCCGGGGATGATATCACGGAAGTGCTGTTTAGCAGCCTGGAGAAAGGCGGAATTGAATCTGCTGAGTTGGTGACGCTTTACTATGGGGCTGATTTGAAACCCGAACAGGCGGAAGCCGTGCAAAACAAATTGAAAGAAAAATATCCGGGCAAGCAAATTGAACTTGTCAGCGGGGGACAACCACATTATTTCTATATTGTATCGGTTGAATGACTCAGAGGAAGGCGTTAAGTATGATCAAGATTATATGTGACAGCACGGCGGATATCCCGGCAGATATTATAAGCAAGTTTGGTATTTCTATTGTTCCCATCAATGTTATCTTTGGGACCGAAACGTACAGGGACGGCATCGATATTACGGCAGAACAATTTTACAAAAGGCTTGTAGAATCAAAAATACACCCGACTACTTCGGCCCAATCCCCCGGGTACTTTTCAGAACTTTTTACCAGGTTATCTAAAGAAACAAAAGAAATCCTGGTAATACTTTTTTCAAGCAAAATAAGCGCTACTTATGAGAGTGCCATACAGGCCAAGGCGCTGGTCGGCGACTTCTTCATCCTCGGATTTCGCGTCTACGCCTCGCTGTTCTGGTTCATCGGCGTAGCGATCGTGCTCGGCTATCTGCTTGCCCAAACCAGGACGGGCAACTGGATCCAGGCGTCGGGCGGCAACGCCGGCGCGGCGCGTGCGCGCGGTGTCAATGTCGCGAGGACCAAGACCGGGCTGTTCGTGCTGACGGCCATGGTCTCCGCCTTTGCCGGAATCATCAGCTCGATCCGCACCTCGGCGGCAAATCCGAACAGCGGCACGGGCTATGAGCTGGAGATCATCGCCATGGTGGTGATCGGCGGCACCGCGCTCACCGGCGGACGCGGCACCGTCATCGGAACCGTGATCGGCGTGCTCATCCTGCGCGTGATGCGCAACGGTATCGTGATGGTGGGCGTGCCCGGCCTCGCCTACAACATCTTCATCGGCGCGATCATACTGGCGATGGTCGGTCTCCACGCCTCGCTGGAACGCCGGCGGCGGGCGGAGGCGTAAGACGATGGCCCCGGAACTGGTCCGCATGAACAACATCAGCAAGTCCTACGGCCGCGTCGAGGCGCTGCGGGGCGTCAACCTGACGGTGTATGAGAAGGAGATCGTCGGACTGCTGGGCGACAACGGCGCCGGCAAGTCGACGCTCATCAAGATCCTGTCTGGCGCGGTTCCCGCCACCTCGGGCGACATCTACATGCGCGGCCGCAAGGTGGACATCCGCACCACCACGGACGCCATTGCCCAGGGTATCGAGACCATCTACCAGGACTCGGCGCTGGTCAACGAGCTCTCCATCGCGCGAAATCTCTTCCTGGGGCGCGAACCCGTGAAAGGCCCGCGTTTTCTCGACCGCCTGGACGACAGGAAGATGAACTCGGTGGTGCGCGATCTGCTGAAGCAGGTGGGTATCACCAAGGACATTCCGCCCTCCACTCCTATAAACGCAATCTCTGGCGGTGAGCGCCAGGCAGTGGCCATTGCCCGCGCGCTGTATTTCAAGAGCGACCTGATCATCCTCGATGAGCCCACCAACAATCTGGGTGTCGAGGAAACGCGCGGCGTCCTGCGGTTCGTGCGCAGCGCGCGGGATTCCGGGCATTCCTGCATCTTCATCGCCCACAACATCCACCACGTCTTCCAGGTGGTGGACCGCATCGTGGTCCTGCGCCGCGGCACTCTTGTCGCCGACGACATCGACCCAAAGCAGACCAGCATCGAGGCGGTGGAGCGGATCATCACGGGCCTGAACGACGAGGGGTAGGCCGGCGTTGGTAGCCTCCGCGATTCAGCGCGTGGCAGCCCTGAGGTGCGGTGTGGCTCGGCCGCGTGCGGCCGTCCATGTCCTCGAGCCACGAAAAGGCCTCCGCGGATGAAGCGGGGGTCCCCCTTTTTTGGTACCCTGGAAATCGGGAGAAAACGGTTCTTTTTGGCTGGTCTCTAAATCTTTATTATCAAAGTTTCACTATTGCCCGGAAGAGGACTTGAACCTCCATGCCCTTGCGAGCACTAGACCTGCCCGAGAAGTATTGGCCATTAATGACCTCTCTCGGAATGCTATCGGGAGCGCGAGGAGGGT
>JBEKCL010000194.1:0-8642 GCA_050014895.1 Dehalococcoidia bacterium | reverse complement strand
TGTTACAGAATGGTGTAAAAAGGAACAGTGCTGGATTACTTTATGCTCAAGGAAATACGGCTTATGTTCAGACATTGCTAAATGTATGATCGATAAGGCAGAAGAAAAATACGACTTAAAAGAAAGCAAAAAATATCAAAGAATGGATAACGGTATAAAAGCTCAGACTGAGGTAGTGTCCTATGGTCAAGCATATTGGGAAAAACTGTTATATTGGGGCAAAAGTAAAAACTTGCTCCCAGACATAGATATCAGCTTCATTATGTCAGCTACAAAGATTAATTATGGGCGCATACCATCTGAAAGACAGTCTCAAAGAATACTTAATATTCGCGCTAAAATGATAGAAGAAGGATTTACTGGAAAATAAATACATCTTTATACTCCCCAATCATTTTTCAGGGGAATTTTTTTATCATATTAATATCATGATTAAAATATGATATAATAAATATTATATCATGATATTATAGGGGCGTATACTATGGGCAGGCCCGGAAGACCTCCCGGAGCATTCAAAACAGAAAAAATCGAAATCAAAATACAGCCTAAGTTAAAGATTGCGTTTCAGAAGCATGTGCGGGAGAAAGGGTCAAACGCGTCTTCCAAAATATGTGAATTAATAAAAGACTACCTTGAGCAGGAGGGAGTTGAAGTCTATGAAAAATAGAATATGCTCCTTATGCAGCGGATGTGGTGGCCTTGATCTTGGCTTCATTGAAGCCGGTTTTAATGTTATATGGGCAAATGATTTGGATAATATGCCGTGAAGTCATACAGAGCAAATATAGGAGATCATATTGTTCAGGGGGATATTAATGATATACAATTAACTGATATTCCGGAACATGATATTTTAATTGCAGGATTCCCCTGTCAACCCTTCAGCATCATGGGAAATGAGAAAGGGTTTGAAGATCATAGAGGATCCCTGTTTTTTAGAATATGCGAAATCATAGATTATCACACCCCAAAAGTGGTAGTGTTGGAAAATGTGGGTAGACTACTCACACACAAAAAAGGAAAAAACTATGCAATTGTAGAGGCTGAACTTAAAAAACGCGGATATAGGGTATTTAAAAAGATTTTAAATAGTAGTGATTTTGGAGTGCCTCAGACTCGGAACAGGTTGTTTATTGTAAGCTTTAAAGATCATAATATTGAATTTGTTTTTCCTCCAGGTGTTCCATTGAAATCAAAACTTCATGATGTATTGGAAAGTAATGTTCATATAAATCACTACTTATCAGAAAAGATAAAGAAAACGATATTATCACATGGTAGTGGCGGATACTCCTACAATCCAGAAGTGGATCTGGATATAGCGCGTCCTCTTTGTGCAACAATGGAGAAAATGCACAGAGCTGGTCAAGATAATTATGTAACAACAGAACATGGCCTCAGAAAACTGACACCGAGAGAGTGTGCAAGACTTCAAGGATTCAAGGATAACTATCAGATAGTTGTTTCAAACCGTCAGGCATATAAACAGTTTGGCAATGCCGTAACTGTAAAAGTGGCCTATTTTGTCGCCCGGGCTATAAAGGAGTGCATAGGAAACAATGAATAGATATAAGCATGAGATAGAGAAACTGATTCAATTAACTTACGGTGAAGGAAACGCCAAAACCACCTCAAAAGAAAAACTGGGAAAATTTGAAAAAAGGGTGGGAAATAATTTTACAATTGCTGCAAAGACTGCTAAAACACAAAAATGTTATGATGCGCATGTTGAAACAGTTTGTGGAGATATTCCACAATGTCTTGAATGCCCGATCAAAAAATTCTGCTGCTACTTTAGAAACCAGGCAATAAATCAAATACAACATCATAATCTTAAAGTTGTAGATTTGTTTTGTGGGGCGGGCGGATTTTCTCTTGGATTTACGCAGGCCGGATTTAATATTATCTTTGCAATAGACAATCAGGAGTGCTGTGTGGAAACGTATAGGCATAATCACCCTGAAATAAGTGAAGCGGCTGTCTTATGCAAAGATATAAAAATAGCTGATGACGACATAGCAAATATTATCGATAACCGTGAAATTGATGTTGTAATTGGTGGTCCGCCATGTCAGGGATTTAGTGCGGCAAACAAGCAAAGAATGATGAATGATCCGAGAAATATCCTATACAAGCATTTTGTAAATGCCATAGAATGGATTAGGCCGAAGTTTTTTGTTATGGAAAACGTAGAAGGAATATTGAAAATAAAAGATGAGGTGATTGAAGACTTTGCAGCATTAGAGACTAAATATAATGTGATACCTATCAAAGTTAATGCAGTTGATTTTGGTATCCCCCAAAATAGGAGAAGGATATTTTTTATCGGCACTAGATTAAATGTCGATTTGTCATCTATAGCCAAAAGAATTATTAAAATAGCAAATGAACAGCCTAAGAGGTTTTTAGATGATGTTTTAAATGGTTTGCGTTATCTTGAAGCAGAAAGAGAAAAGAATACAACAATGAAAGATTCAGAATTGTCAGGGAGTATAATTGAAGTAAACACTATAAAATGGCAAAATGAATATATCAAGCTGATAAACGAGAACAGACAAGTTCCTTATGTATTTAACCATAAAGCGAGATACAACAATGAGCGTGATATTAAAATATTTTCGCGCTTACACCCTGGAGACTATTCAGATGATCCTAAAATAGCTGATATAATGCCTTATGCCAGCAGGAATGATATATTCAAGGATAAGTATTTCAGATTGCAGGGGGATAAACCATGTAAAACAATCACAGCTCATATGAAGTATGATGGAAATATGTATATTCATCCATCACAAGCAAGGGGACTTACCCCAAGAGAAGTGGCAAGAATTCAGTCATATCCTGATGACTATTTTTTCTGCGGTCCGTATACAAAGACATATATGCAGATAGGCAATAGTGTTCCACCAATGGTGGCACGGGCAATTGCAGAAACAATAAAATTTACAATTGATTTCACTGCTGTAAGGGGTTATTAACCCCCGCACTCAGGTCACTGTACTCAAAAATAGCTCAGTATAAACGATCAACCGTTCTTTGAAAACCCTATACCGACGCCTACTTCAACTGTTTCACCCCATTATCCCCTGCATCAGCATGCATCAGGGCAGACTGACCCCTGGGCTTGTGGTTTTGCAAGAAGCTTCTTCAGTCCATGATAGACCTGTTTGAAGTTGTGTCCGATCACTTTGAAGGCGCTCTGCATGCTGCACTTGACGATGCCTCTGACCTTCAGCTTATCCATCCCCTGGCTCCGTTTCAGGGAGGAGTTGGTGCCCTCGATGGCCGCCCTCCGGCTGGTGTTCTCTCTTCTCACTTCTTTACGGGAGAGTTCTTCCCTGACTCCGGCAGCCACGATGGAACTCTTGTGAACCTTTAAGAGCATCGACTTCTTTTGTTCTTCGACCGGGCAGTTGTCTCTGAGCAGGCAACTCTGGCAGTCATCCTTGGCAAAGTGGCTGACACTAAGCTTTTTCTTGGTATCGTAGACACTGTCCAGCGGCTTTCTATCGTCCGGGCACTTTACAACATTCAAGCCCTCGCTCCAGGTAAACCGGGTGAGCGACAGTTTGTCAGCGGATCTTTTTTTACCGGTCATGTCAGTGTAGTGCATGGTAACACCGTTTTCGGCGGCGGTCTCCATCACCGGCTCACCGTAGTAGCCGCCGTCCGAGTAGAGATCTTTCAGACCGGTGTGCTCTGTGACGATCGGGATCCGATCCTGCACGATCTCCACATCGCTCTTGTTGTTCGGTACTAACTTGAAATCAGTGATCAGTTGGACCGCATTATCGGGAGCGTGTCATCGCCGGTGATAAAATGACCCCATGTGGCGGTTGAAAATTGACCCCCTCCACCAAAAAAGGAGGCAATGACATGGGTCAAGCAGAAACCATCTCTCATGATCACGATCATGGGAGAGATAGCCAGATGCTGACACAGGATCTATGGAGCGAGATTCGGTTCATGCGCAAAATGGGTAAATCCATCAAGAAGATCTCCAGAGTACTCAGCATCAGCAAGAACACCGTTCGGAAAGCCTTACGTAGTGATCTCTACCAGCCATACACTCGGGAAAACAGTAAGCCTGGTCTGCTGTCAGAGTTCATACCGTTTCTGACTGAACGGGCGCCGCAGGTGGACTTCAATGCCGTGACCCTGCTCAGGGAACTGAAAAAGCAGGGCTATACCGGCAGCTACACCATACTCAAGGAGGCAGTGCGCCCACTCCGGGAGACATTCCGCCAGATGGAGGCGGCGACTGCCCGCTTTGAAACCCCACCCGGGCTGCAAGCGCAGATGGACTGGGGCAGCAAACAGGTTACGATCGGCGGCCACCTGACCAGGATCAAGATCTTCGTCATGGTGCTCGGCTTTTCCAGGGCTATCTACGTGGAGTTCACCCTGGACGAGAAGTTGCCAACCCTGATCGCCTGCCATGAGCACGCTTTTGACTGGTTTTCGGGCGTTACGGAGGAGATCCTCTACGACAACCCCAAGACCATCGTCCTCGACCGAGCTACGGCCAATGCCAGGATCAACCCCAAGTTCGAGGACTTCTGCCGCTACTACGGCTACACTCCCCGCCTCTGCCGTCCCTACCGGGCAAAAACGAAAGGCAAGGTGGAGTCGGGCGTCAAGTACGTCAAGAAATCGTTCCTGCCCGGGCAGGAGTTCGCCTCGCTGGCAGATGCCAACGAGAAGGTCCAGGCCTGGATCAGGGAGGTGGCAGATCAGCGGATCCACGGCACTACTCACGAGATGCCGGCGGTACGCTTCCGGCAGGAGAACCTTCAGCCGGTTTCCGGCAGACCGCCATACGTCTTGCAGGTCTGGCAGATGCGCCGGGTGGCCACCGACTGCCTGGTCTCCTACGACACCAGCCGTTACTCGGTGCCCTGGAAGTACGTGCATCAGACCGTCGAGTTGCAGGAACGGGGCGGCCAGATATCGATCTACCACCAGGGAGTGCTGCTCACCACTTACCCGAAATCCGAAACCAAGTACCAGCTAATCAAGAACGCTGAGCACTACCGGGGCCTGTCAACCAGGCGCGATACCGATCGTCCCAAAGCATCCCTCCCGGAAGTTGAAGTCAGAAGCCTGGATATCTACGCATCGCTGGCCGAGGGAGGTGTTTCCCTTGGATAACCCGCAACTGCTCAGGATCCAGGAGAACCTCAAGCAACTGAAGCTGAATCGCACCGGCCAGCAACTGGAGATGCTGCTCCAGGAAGCCAGCAAGAACGAGATTTCATATTCCGACTTCCTGGACAAGCTGCTGGAGGAAGAGCTCTCCCTCAAGTGCGAGAAGCAGACGGCGCTGAATACCGCCCTGGCCAAGCTGCCCTTTATCAAGACCCTGGAAGCGTTTGACTTCTCGTTCCAGCCGTCCATCGATGTGAAGATCGTCCGGGAGCTGGCCACCTGCGCCTTCATCGACCGGGCGGAGAACTTAGTTCTTCTTGGTCCTCCAGGAGTTGGAAAAAGCCATCTATCGGTAGCTCTCGGGCTCAAGGCGATCCAGAAGAAGTACCGGGTACTATTCACCCCGGCTGCCGCCTTGATCGTCAATCTAAACAAGGCCTACGCCGAGAACCGCCTGGAGGAGAAGCTCAAGTTCTACTGCGTGCCCAAGCTATTGATCATCGACGAGATTGGCTACGTGCCGGTCGATGTCCACGGCGCCCATCTCCTATTCCAGCTGATCTCCAGGAGGTATGAGCGGGGATCAATTATCTTGACCAGCAACCGCGGCTTCGGGCAGTGGGGCGAGATCTTCGGCGACCAGATAATCGCTACCGCCATCCTGGACCGCTTGCTGCACCACAGCACGGTGATCAATATCAAAGGTGAATCCTACCGGCTTAAAGAGAAGCAACGCGCCGGTCTGATCAGGAAACAGTTAAACGTACCGCTCCCTGAGGGAGGTGATCTCGACAGCGTTTCCCCGCAGATCTGACACCAGGTGTCAAAAGTCGGTTTTCAGCGCCTTAAAGGAGGTATCCAGTATGGCATTCGTGCGCTGGCGGGGCCGCTGCTGTGAACTGGTAGCCACTGTTTATGAAAACGGGAAATCCAAGAAAATTATCCTGGCCAACATCCATGACTTCTATGTTCCTGAGTGGGTCAAAGAAGAGGTCGCCACCAAGTTCCCCAGTGTCAGGGTCGACTGGCTGGCTGTAGACCAGGCGATAGCCCAAGGGCCTCCCAGCATCCTGACCAAGAACACACCGGCCGAACAACCATGAGAGCCGAGTTCTTTTGGGCTAACAGCATCACCTGACCTGGGAGTCAAAATTAAATTGCCACGTGAAAACTTTCATATGCCGTTAACAGGTAACCGGACGGAAATGGCGAACTTGACTAGCAACCCTGCAATGAACTGAGAGGAGTATCTTAAATTGGCAGACAGAGCGCTGAAAAAACCTGAGACAGCCCTGGTTTTATGGCAAGTTCGAAAGAGCCCAACCACCAAACTTATCGAGGATGAGCCAGATATGGTTTGCGATCTGTGCAACAACAAGCTCGACTGGGAGCCATTCGCTGTTCTTGACTGGCCATCCGATGAAGAATTGAATGATCCGGAGTACGTTCCCGTAGGTGGCAATGCGCTCTGCCAGTCATGTGCCAAAGAAAAGTATACTACCGTGATGGTGTTGTTTCTCAAAGAAGGATGACTGAGCACCCCGTTAGTTAATCTAAACTGGGGGGTCAAAATTCGAGCGCCGAAAGGGGTCAAAATTCAAACGGCGTTGACAGAGCGCAGGTCTCCACCAGGTTCAGGACGTAGCCCGAATGCTTCTTGCCCGCCTTGTCCCTGAATGTTGCGTCCGGGTCAAAAGCAGACTGCAGGGAACCGGAGCCGATCTCCTTTTTGTCCTTGAGCACGTAGCCCGATTCATCCCGGCGGGTCTGCTCGCTCAGGAAGCGCCTGAGCAGTTTGATGGCCTCCAGTGAGAGCAGATCTGGGTGTTTTTCGGTCAGGTCCACCACTTCGCCCATCAGGGCGATCACCTGGCTCAGCCTGCCGTCCAGGGCCTGGTTGCGGGTGTTGTACAAAAGGTCGGTCCGGAAGGAACTCTTCAGCGCCTCTTTTAGGTTCTCGCTCAAGATCTCCGGCGGCAGCGCCCTTATCGCCTGCGTCAGGACATCGAAAGCGAGGGAGAGCCGTCCGGCCTTCTTGATGTAAGAGCTCACCAGGGTGGAATCGGTCCTCTGTTCTTCCGTCCTGATGCCGGCTACCTCGATGAAGTGCCGGGTTAGGATTTCGAACTGGTCAAAGAGCAGGCCATCCTCGCCCGGGTGCTCTTTGAGATAATTGACGATCCTTTCCCTGAACTCGTACATTGTCCGTTCGGCGAAATAGACCTCGCCCAGATTACGGATGCCCAGGGCGAATAGCACCTGGTAGTTGAAGTAGAACTGCTCCAGCAACTCTTTGTCGGTATAGTTGAAGATGTGCTTGATGATCTCCAGCGATGCCATGATGTTGACCGGGAAATTCGGTCTGCCGTTATCGATCGAGTATAAGGGTGCGAAAAGATCTTCCCGGATCTTGCAAAAGACCTGCTCGTAGAAGACCGGAGCCCAAGTTTTTTCAAGTAATTTGGTGATACCGGGTTTCATGGTCTCGTAATGCGTGAACAGTTGCATCTGAAAATGGTCGTCATTCTTTCTGAACATCGGCAGTACTCCCTCACGTTAAACTGTGTTTCATTATCTCATCATTTCTACAGTATACTTCGACATACGCTGTTAATTATCCTGCTGGATGAGATGGATTTTGTTCTCAGTGAGAGGTTTTTGCAGTGAAATCACAATTGAAAATCTGATATAGGACATGGAAGAATGACCTAATACAAATTCATAACTGCTCAGCCGCAGAAAAAGCCATCTTCCTTTTCATGAACAGCATGCTCGCTCCAGGTGATCATTCATAAGAAGGAATATTTTCATGAGCGCAGAAGTATCTGCCAGGAGAACCATAGTAAAGCAGCCGCCGTATGGCGGTTTCGGTGTCTAATGACGAATCGACATATTACGACTTATTGTGACAGAAAAGAGTTGGATATTTGAGTCTAATAAAAAGCATATTAACGGAGATTCCTTCTCCTTGCTTGATAAACCACATATTTATCCCAAACTGCTCCTTATAGCTATTGCACCCCATACATTACCCTAACAAATATCGACCATTGGTATGTCTTGTAAAGAATAGTTTGGTATCAGAACATAAATGTGGTTCTTCAGGAGGAGTATTTAAATGTTTGTCAAATGCTCACTAAGAGTTGCAGGATCTGTCGGGGTATCGCAACTGCCAAAGTTTCAGAAAATGGAGGTGAGTTAAATTAGCTTTTTCAGACGATACCGTTAAGAAAGCATGGGATCGTGCTGGTGGAAAATGTGAATGTACGCGCACTACCCATGGCCATTCAGGTCGGTGTAACACAACACTCTCTTGGGATAACCGAGGAAGGGAAGGTTGGGGCAAATGGGAGGCCCATCATAAGGTAAGCGTTGCCAGCGGGGGTGACGACTCCCTCTCAAATTGTGAGATCCTCTGCTGGGATTGTCACTCCCAAACCCTTTAACATCATGTAGCCTACCATGATTAACCAGTTGCGATACCCTTTTCT
>JBEKCL010000193.1:0-6505 GCA_050014895.1 Dehalococcoidia bacterium | reverse complement strand
GTAGTAGTGATCCTGGTTATCGCTGTCCCCACACGTGTTTATGCTTCCTTTTACCATATGATCGATGATGAAGACTACAACTCCTTTATCTGGATCAAAGATCATGTCGGTCCGGATTACGCCTCTGCTATCGTTGATCCCTGGAAAGCTACTAGCTTTACTGCTGTGACCGGGAAGAAGATTGCCAGCAGGATATGGATTAGCACTCAACCGGTGGATGTTATCATCTCCAGGTTTCTTGCCAATGGATGCAGGGATACCACCTTTCTCAGGGATTATAGAGGGTCACTCGTTTATAATTTAGCTCCGTGCAGTAATAGCGATTTGATAAAAGTGAAAAATAATATCTATATCAGCAATCCAAATATATTGAGTGCTGCTGTCCAGAAAAATATGTTAAGCAATGCAGGTTTCGAGATCGTTTCTGAAAATCCGCCTGCGTATTGGTGGCAATGGTCGCAAAATTGTACGCCTGCATTTAAGTTCCCTGACCATGGCAGAAATGATGGTGTTTGTGCATCTATCCATATGTTTGAAACCGGACCGTTCAAGCCCTGGCCGCAGGCTATTTGGGGGCAAAATGTTCCTGTTCAGGCCGGTAAATCATATATTATCGGAGGGTGGATCAGAAGTGAATTAGTAGATGGCGATGGTGGCGCTATGGTCGTTCCTCAATGGAAAGGACCTGGGAATACATGGATTAGTGCATCAGAGTTTATGCCATATATTAAAGGCACAACCAACTGGACATATTACGAGGGAAAAATAACTGCGCCGGAAGGGGCGAGTATTTGCTCAATTTGCTGCTTAATGGGAGGCTGCTCGGGATCAGCCTGGTATGATGATATTGTTTTTATGGAAGTTAAATAGGGAAGCCTGAGTAAAATTAGTATTAGTAGATCATTCGGTTATATCGATATATAGATACAATGGTTCCTTAAAATACGATGCTTCTTCCCCGTCTCTAAACAGGAAAAATCCAATTTTCTGATCTTTCCCAATCACCTTAAGACTAAAACTGACTTGCCTCTCCCATTTTTCCTCCGGGGACAACAGTTGCGTATCTATTGTTTTGAGTGTGGTCCCGTTATCCGAAATTTGAATGGAGTATCGGGTGCTTTGATCCTCATGGTTTATGATCACGGCAGTTAGACTGATATTATCATTGACTTTCACCTGCCTGGGATAATTGCCTGCTTCCCCTTTAGTATTGAGGATGTAGAATTCAGTGGCGCTTGGCTTATATGGCAGAGAGACCGCCAAAGAAACTACCAGGCTGGCAATGGCTATTACTACGAGAAACCCGAAGATCGAGAGCACCTTATTTAGTATTGTCATTTTCTGCCAGGCTGTTCCTTCAGTTTTCAGTGAAATACCAAAGCGCAGTTCTCCTGGCAGCAATTGTTGCCGTATGAAACCGACAATTGACATGATCAGGATGAAGGCCCCCACGGATATCAGGATCGGCATCAGTTTTATGCCCCATGGAGTGAAATTTAAGACAAATCCGAGAATAGGTACAATTGCTATACTTGCTCCGAAACTTAAGGCAATCCGCTCGATAGCTCCGATATCCCCCTGCTTTGGGAACAGGGCTGATATCAAGGTGTAGCCCGGGAAGAAAATCAGGCATAGAAAGCTCAATATTATGCGTAATAATCCGGTCGTGAAAGCTGCAACCGGAAATAAAATGAGCGTTAACGCAACTATGCTGATTAGTATTATGCGGTTATCTAATCTCATTGGCCTATCGTAAATACGCCCGTTGTCCCGTTGACATCTGCCGTATAGCTTCCTGGCTCCGTTATCAATACTTTGAAATTTAGATGCTGGATGGTACCCGGTAGTATGCTTATCATCCGTGTATTGAACACGCGATCATCGATTTTTAAAATAACATCATGCTGGACTTGCGAGTTGTCAAAGTTAGCGGTCGAGAACCGGATCGTTATTAATTCACTTGGATTCGCCGCCGTCGGCTGGATTATCAAGTTACTTATTTTCAAAGGGACAATTGTTTTTTTTATAAGAGTGGGAGGAGGTAACGGCTTAAGCTCTTTAGCCGGGGTACTGGTTATTTGGTCCCCTTCAGAAGTAGGTAGCGCCTCAAGCTCTTTTACAGTCTTCGCCACAGTCTTCTGTAGTACATTAGCATCTTCTGGGGGCAAGGCAGGAGATTTTTCTTTAATGGACGGGACTTCTGGGGTCACCTGTCGATTGTTTCTGATAAAGATATAGCCGGCGATTACCATGGCAATGATGATAACGGTTATGCTTAATATGACAAATATTAATTGGATTTCAGGTGGCATAACGGATTCAATAGGCCAGGATAAGCTATGTCGTAATAAAACTGCCATCTAATATGCCTGTGCTGTTTATAAAATTATTATAAAATGGCGCAATTTGGTTACTATTTGTGATGTAAACACACTTGACAAATAGTATCATATATTATAGTGTTATAGTACTGTAGGAATAGGAAACTAGAGAAGGTATAGTCATGATAACAACTGTGACCGTAACTACGATTACAATAATAGCGGCTTCAAGTTTGATCGCTGCTATAGGCATATTTGGTACTATATTGCTCATCGGGCTTTTAACCGGACGTGAGATTTTACATGCTGGCACCGGTTCAAGACAGAAATTGTTGGCCAGGTCTTTGATGGTGGGCATCATCCCATTGTTAATTGGTTTCCTTGTAATAGTTGCTCTTAAGGTAGCTGAAATTCTAGCTTAACACAAAAGGCGCCACCAGGAATAATATAACATTCGCAGTTCCATGGGACAGGATTACTCCGAGCAGTGATCTTGTCATTTTTGCTATGAAAGCAAAGAACAGGGCCACCAGGAATACAAATACTACATCTCCCCACGCGTAAAAGCCCATATGCAGCGTTGCGAAAATAAGGCTTATGAGGATAATCCCCCAGCGACCCATCAGTGCTACTGCAAATTTCTGTAAAACACCCCGGAATATCAGTTCCTCTACCAATCCGGTAGTAATGAGCAATATCAGGGCTGGCAACCAGAATTCCTTTAATGTTAAAGTGTTGATCAGCGGGCTGGATCCTAATATCAGGTATTCTAATGCTCCTATCGCTATACCGCTTATCACGCCCCCGATGGCTTGGTAAGGCCAATGTTTCAAATTCAGCCCGATATCGATAGGTTTTAGCCCTGTTACCCACATTACAGTGATAGTAGCTGCTAGTAAAGGCAAGTAGATGATTGGAAATCTGTAGATAAGCGACAATTGGCCCAGCGGCATAAGGAGGCTCAGTATTCGGACCATGGGAATTAGGCTAAAAGCCAATACCAGGTTTCTCTTTAAGGGGTCCGTAATAAAAGCAGATTGGATGATGAATCCGATCATCATTATGCTATATATAATCACTCCTGCCAGCGGATAAAGGTAGACGGTTAGTGCCTCTGTTACAGCAATAGCAATAAAATATAGCCAGAATGGCAATGGTTCCCAACGTAATATATCCGTTATGTTCACCTTCATTTAACATCGACCCACAAATTTAGCGATAAATAAGGATTAACTAGTCCGTTTTTATAAAGTAGAAACTCAACTTTTTGGTTATCGCCACTGTTTAGTGGGGCAAAGCTAACTTGCTGTTCCCATTTTTGCCCGTTTGCTAACTTTATAGGTTCAATTTTTTGAATGACTTCACCCTCTATCTTTACCAACAAATTGTAGCTAATGTCTACATGCTCTCTATTTACAATTCCTACTTTTACGACCCCGGTATCTCCTATATTCAATGCTTTTGGGTAACTATCAGCCTTGCCATTTAATCCAAGTAGATAAAACTCGGTAAAGCTATCACCCTTTTCTGGCATGACCGCTAACCAGACTATTGCGACTATAACTGCCAGTATTATTAATACAAGAAGAATTGATAATGATTTTTTCAGCAAAGCTCACCATAGTGAAGAATGTAGCTTGAAATTGTAGATGTGCCCAACTTCATCCTTGAATATCATATTTTAATAGCGTTCGAAATACTATTTATGCCTTAGCGGAAATCATATCAAAATAAAAATAAAATGTATATGTTTAATAATTTGGTGAACCGCTGAATGTGCAAAACTTGGGTGTGGATCCCCTTCCAGTTCATCCTAACTCATTCTATCCGGTGAAAGGGTGCACTCCAATTCCCGAAATGGCGATGAAAGCGGGGTTGATTAGTTATTGATAAGTCACTTTTTTGACAGCAAATCTTCAGTGACGAAGGTATAGTCCGCGAAAGTAACTTGACAGCTGGAATTGACTTAATTACTATCTACATATATTAAAAGGATTTTCGCATGTAGATCTAACGCTGCTATCCGATCACATCAATATAACAAGAGAGTATTCAATGCTGATACCGCACATAGTCCGGTCCAATGATTTAGCATGGTACTCATTCAGCAAGGCAATAAATTAAAGAGCATCTTTTGAAAGACAAACTGAAAGTCAACCATATACTCTGGATACTCTTAGTTTTTCAGGCAGTTACTTTTCTAATTGTCTGGCTTGGTATCCTGGGTTTCAGTATCCCGGGCATCAGGCAATTTGCTGGCTTCATATATCTCACCTTCATTCCAGGGTTCTTAATTGTTCGAATCTTAAAGCTGAATAAAGCAGGGGCAATAGAAACGCTGCTTTATTCAGTAGGATTGAGCCTTGCCTTCACAATGTTCCTGGGATTTATTATAAATATAATTTATCCGCTCATAGGTATCTTAAGACCCATTTCAGCCCTGCCTTTAATTATTACCTTTATTGCTGTTACAGCCATTCTTACATTAATTCTTTTAAAACAGGAGGGCAATTTCTCCCTGGCACTTCCTTTTGAAGCGAGAGAATTAGTCTCCCCGCAGGTCCTGTTTTTAATTTTACTGCCTTTGCTGGCTGCCCTTGGGGCTAAGTATGTGCAAGTGTACTTAAACAATACTGGGCTGATCATTTTAATTGGCCTTCTATGCCTGGTCCCTGTGCTTGCCATGTTCACAGGGTTAATTCCCCGGAAATTTTACCCACTGGCAATATATTGTATGGCGCTGGCACTTCTCTGGCATTTCTCGTTAGTCTCTGAGTACCTGATACAGTTTGACTCCTTCCTTGAATATCACTTCTTTGATCTGGCAAACAGTGCGGGGCTGTGGGATTTTCATATACAACATAACTACAATGCAATGCTGTCCGTTACCATTTTACCCGTGGTTTATTGCCAGGTAATGGATATTACCGGAACCGTAATGTTTAAAGCCGTCTACCAGGTCTGGTATGCGCTGGTGCCGTTAGTTTTGTATCTTGTTTACACCAAACTATTTGGTACGAGGCGCGCCTTTTGGGCAGCGTTCTTTTACCTGTCATTTTTTGTATATTTCCTTTATATGCCATCTGTCGGCAGGCACATGACGGCAGATCTCTTCTGTGCCCTATTGGTGATGCAGGCAGTGGATACCGGCACAACGCCAGCTAAAAAGGCCCTGTTTATAATATGGGGGGCGTGCCTGGCGGTCTCCCTTTACTCTCTTTCGTATATGTATGCCGGCATGCTCCTTATAGCTGCAATTGTGTTGCTTATACTCCGAGTAAAAAATTCCCCTATAAATATTTATTTTGCCACTTTATTCATTGTTTTTTGCCTGGCATGGTATTTGTATATTTCAAGCGCGTCTCCTTTCAATACCGTTGTTGATATTGGCTATCATATTTATACGAGTATCAGTAGGGACATTTTTGATCTTTTCAGTCGGGATGTTAGTATTGTTGTAACATCTGTGTCTCCGGATGCATTGCATTTTATATACCGGATTCTAATGTATTTGATATTGTTATTCCTGGCAATCGGGGCTTTCAAGCTGGTCTCACTTATGCGCCAAAAATCGTTTTCAAAAGAATATGCCGCCCTATCACTGGTTAATTATTTTCTACTGGGTATTTGCATCATTGTCCCATATTTTTCGGTTGCAATGGGAGGTACACGGATGATGCATATTGCACTTGTGCTGCTCGCTCCATTCTGTATAATCGGCGCCGAAACAGTTTTTATTGGATTGCACAGGGTGTTTCAATTGCTTAAACACACTAATGCCGCACCGGCTGGTCAGGGGCTCTTCGTAGCTGCGATATTCCTGTTATTTTTCTTATTTAGCACTACCCTCCCCTATGAAATAGCTGGCAGCCCTTACGGCCGGTCATATCCGCTTCTTTACGGGCATCTCAGGAATGGCGATAATACAATATATCTTGATGACATAATCTCATTTTGGGCGTCTAGTCCTTGCAAGCAGGATGTTTACAGCGCAGAGTGGTTAAAGAAGGTACGAAATGAGGACAAAGATATAGTCGCGAGTTATTATGAAATAGGAGTGCCATCGATAGTAAGCTATGGGGCGATACCACCGGACAAGACCATCAATTTGACACCGCTGACAACCCGGAAAGATGTGGAAGGCAATTATATTTATTTAAATTACGTCAACACAGTCCTCGGCT
>JBEKCL010000192.1:0-6539 GCA_050014895.1 Dehalococcoidia bacterium | reverse complement strand
TTTTCACTTCGAGGAACCGCTGAAAATGAGGGAACTAGCTCCTAAAATGGGAGAACTTGGTATTATCGGGTGTTTTATTCCCAAGGAATATGGGGCGGCTGGTTCAAACTACACAACCTTCGGATTGATCTGCCAGGAAGTTGAAAGGGTTGACAGCTCGCTACGCAGTTTCGTTGCAGTCTCGTCCGGTTTAGTGATGTATCCGATCTGGCAATATGGGTCGCCTGAACAAAAGGAGAAATGGCTACCCGCCCTGGCAAGAGGAGAGAAAATAGGCTGCTTCGGGCTAACGGAACCAAATGTGGGATCGGATGTATCTTCCCTGGAAACAGTAGCCCGCAAACAAGGTAACAAATGGATAATTAATGGCGCTAAACAATGGATCAGTGAAGCTTCCATTGCTGATATTGCTGTAGTATGGGCTAAAACTGACAGCGGTGTAAAAGGCTTTGTACTGGAAAAAGGGGTGCCTGGATTAGAGCAGCGGTTAATCAGGAAAAAGGGAAGCATGCGGGCCGGTGATGTGGGAGAACTTATATTAAATGATTGTGCCATTCCCTTAGATAGCATTTTGCCTGCATCCGGCGGTCTGAAATCACCGCTTTCTTGTCTCAATCAGGCCAGGTACGGAATATCCTGGGGTGCACTCGGCGTTGCAATGGACTGCTATGAAACAGCTTTAAACTACACGAAGGAGAGAAAGCAGTTCGGCTCGCCGATAGCGGCCTTTCAACTGGTGCAGGAGAAACTTGTGACCATGCTGATGGAGATCACCAAGGGACAATTGCTTTCTTACCAGCTTGGACGGCTTATGGATTCAGGGGAAGCTAAGTCAGCGCAAATTTCGCTGGCTAAAAAGAATAACGTGGCTGTTGCCCGGATGTGCGCCAGGACAGCGCGTGAATTGCTCGGAGCTAACGGTGTATCGCTGGAATATTCACCTATCCGGCATATGTCCAATATTGAGTCAGTATTTACTTATGAAGGGACGGATGACATCCACACGTTGATTATTGGCAATGACATAACCGGCATGTCTGCGTTTGGAAGAAGTTAAATGTAGCAGTTAATTGATTTGGCTTGCTCTTCATCTGCAAATAAAACGTAGATATTAGGTATTTTATACGTTGCCGTTTGTTAGCTTCCTGCATACAATTGTAAGTGGTTAAGAACAAAGGGTTACCTACATCCCCTCAAACCCTGAAAAGGAGTTATACAATGAGCCTGCCATTGATATTTGCCGTATTTTGCGGCGTTTTTGTGGCTGCCGTGCTCGGATTAGCGATGTGGTTGATAGTTACAGGCCTCAAAGAAGCTAGGCGTGATAAGAAGAATGAATCCGGGACAGAAGCCGGGGAACCACAGTAAAAACACGTTTGTCTACCAATGATTTATAGTCACGTGAAGGCGGCTTTGGCCGTCCCTATGGCATTTTTATATATGTGATCTGACTACAAAGAAAAACCGGCCGCTCATATGAGCGGCCGGTTTTTCTTTAGTGCTTTGACTAGATAATATCTAGCCGAGATCTACAAGGTTTTTCATCCCTGAGCGCAGGCGTGAAAGCTGGATGAAGTGGGTTGGATTGATGAAAAGCTCGGTCAGGTTTGCTATATCGTCTATGGTGGCTCCCTGCTTTATCATGTAAAGAAGATATTGGAAAGCATCTTTGCCGCCGTATCCGACGTGTTGCGCGCCCAGGAATTTGCGCGTTTTAGCATCGTAGATTATTTTCTGATAGCCGGAAAGGTCGGCCCACTGGGTAGCAAATTCCATCGTGCCTTCGCACAGAGGAAGTGGAAGCCAATTCTTGTAACCCTGGATCGGCATCCGTGCAACGAAAACCTGCCCGACCTTTTCCTTTGCTTCTTTCTCGGTCATACCCACCCAGGTAGTCTCGTAGAATGTATGGACCGTATCGGCAAACAGCTCTGTCTCGAATGCTTCGGGATTGCCGAGGATGTTCTTGGCTGCCATCATACCGCCCTGGCGGGCTTTCCACATTTCCATGACACCACCCGTAATATCACCGCTGGCATAAATGCCTGGCACACTCGTTGCCATGTATTTGTCGATAATGATCTCTTTTTTAGGACCTATCTTTGCTCCTACGGGAGCCACAAGCTCAGATCTTGGAGTGCATCCGGTTCCAAGGTATACCAGGTCGGCTTTAATGGTCTTTTCCTGTCCATCCTTGCCTTTTACTGTTACTGATTTTACAGAACCGTTACCATTTATAGATACCAGAGTGGTGTTGTCCAATACAGGTAGACCCCTAATCTTCATCATGCGGAGTGTGTAGTCGCGTACATCGTCGTCTATCGGGAACTGGCTTAGAGCGGGCATCATTTCAATCACAGTGGTATTGCAACCTACAGCATTAAAGAAGCATGCCCACGGTAAGCCACTCTTTGAAGCGCCCACGACCACGACGTCTTTGGGCTCATAGTCGAGTTCCAGAAAGTTGGCATATGTATAAACACCCTTGAGATTGTTCCCCGGAACATTAGGCATGGCCGGTCCGGCACCGGCAGCTACAATTATATTCTTGGTTTTAAAGTCCCCTTTACCTTCGACTTTAACAGTGTGCGGGTCGACGATTGAAGCTCTACGGTTCATCATGAATTGTAGTTTCAGCTGTTCCTTGCTTTGATGAAACATGAAATCGAATACATATTCGCGGCCTACAATGTAATCGCGCAGGATGGGCAGTATCTCAACTTTGCCGTTCTTTTGTGGGAATTTGGGCCAGTATCCTTTCTTGTCCCAGATGCGTGCTTTATCCAGTTCTACAGCGATCTCATAGAGGTAGTGATGCAGCACGCAGGCGTTTTTACAGCATTTACCTCCGAGATGGTTATCCATCTCGACAGTAAGTTGGTTTCCGCCCATGGCCCTGAAATATGAAGAGCCGAAGCGGCCGGATGCGCCGCCTCCAATAAAAATAGCATCCCATTCCTTGGTAGTGGCATCAAAATTGTCATAAGGTCTTCTATCATCATAAAATGTGGTCATCTTACTCTCCTGCTGCTTAAATTTGGAGCGTTAGTCTTTGAGCACGTGGGTTACCGTGCGGCAACATTCCAGCCTGTTGCAGGTTGTTTCCATTTTTTCGCTGTCACGAAACGCCAGGCCAAAGTTCTCTTTGTTCAATTTAACCTTACAGACATAACATTTAAGCTTGCCTGCAATAAGGTTATCCCAGATCCCGAGATATTGAAGATGGTCTTGGATTTCGGTTTGATACGATTGCAAACGCATTTATTGCCTCCTTTTATATCTAAAAACCGTTACGATTATTTTACGTAGAATCTTGGCCTTATCTTGGTCCAGAATGATGGACAGGCCATGATTTTGGGGTTCTTGCCGACTACCTTCTCTGCTATTTTCATGGCTTCTGCGAAGTCTTTCGCAGGTGTGCAGCCAACGTCTCGGGCAGAACCTGGCCCTCCTGTGCCGCTTACCTGTACCTTGGCCAAAGGATTGTCCATCCCTGGAACGCCGGCAAAAATGACTTTGTTAGATTGGTTTAAAGCATACTCGCTCTCATACATTAGCCAGAAGCCGTGTACGGGGGCATATGCATAGGCGTGCTTGTATTTGAAGATCAGGTCCTCGCGGTTCCTGAATTCTTCCTCATAAATTGACAGCTCTTCCATGGAGAAGCAGTTACGGTATAAATCCAGTATCTCTGCATAGGAAGGGTGCGTTCTTTCATCTATTGTGCCATCGCAATGTACCAATGCTATAACAACGCCGCCCTCCCTGAGGAGCGGCTTATTTGTCCACATGCGCACAGGGGCGCAAGCTGCTGCCAGTGCGATAAGCGGGTTGCTGGTCTCTCCATAAAGAGAATAACGTGGAACACCGTAGATCAGCACGTCCGCCTGCGGCACTTCCATGTTATATATGCTTTCCGCAAATTTCCAGGTCGGTTCATTGATCTCGGGTGAATATCCTGCAAAGACACCTGCCGGGGCACCGCCGGTGCTTGGTACTACATCAACATAAAAAACACGCTTACCTGTGAATTTCTCGATCTGTGCCATGATAGCCTGTTTATGCGCCCGATACATCATTGTATGCTGGTTGCCGTGGCATGAATCAGGATGTCCGACCACAGGGAAACCATGCGTAGAAGTCATACTGCGGGTACTGGGATAGCCGATAATCACGCCGGTACCTGTCATTCCACCCCAGTTTGATACAACGACTGTGCCTGTATAAATGAAAAGATCGGAATCGAGAAGAAACTTATTGTATTCAACATAATCACCGAGTTCGGAAGTTCCCATATAGACCAGGTTTTCAGGGTCGTGGCAGTCGTGATTGAGCACGCGTGAAGCGCTGCCGTTAGGGCAGAACCTGTCGTAGATAGCAGGACTTAGGTAAGCACTCAATTGCGGAGCGGTCCATTTACAATGATTTCCGCTGCCGCACAACAAATAGATGTTCTCTTCTTTTACCCCGGCTTTGATTAGTTCTTCAAGTATGATCGGTATGATGAGTTGACGTGGTTTACCAGGTCGGGAAGGATCGTCAAAGCCTATAGTGACCTTGCCATTACGTGCTTTTTTCGCTAACTCGCTTAAAGGCGGAGAGCCAGTTGGATGTGCTATGGCATCCCTGACTGCCTTCTCAGGATCCTGAATGATAGCTGGAGGCGGGATTTCACCGATTAGTGTATCTTCCGGCACAGATATCTCGATTTTTTTGTCCCAGTAATCGGCCTGGATAGTTTTTTGTTTCACGGACTTTCCTCCTCAGTAATTATATATGCGGGAAAAATATGAAGAGAGTTATTCTGTTTGCTATATCCTAATCATACAAGTCAACGGCCAAAAGGAACCGTTGACCGGTCAAATAATATAGACAAATTATACAAATATTGTATAATTTAATCAACTGTTTCTGCGCCCATATACTGATATAATTGTGTAGTTAGGAGAGTAACATGTATTCCAAACTTGCTAGATTGGCATTCTTATTACTTGCAGCACTTTTATTGGTTCCTGCGTTTAGTGGTATGGCTTGTACTTCTGCTGCAGCTTCTACAGTGAGAATAGGATATTTACTGGGTGACTTACACCATTTGCCGTTCTTTGTAGCACAGGAAAAAGGATTTTTCAAAGATGAAGGTGTTAATGTCCAGGTGGTTGGGCCTTTCGATGCGGGACCCGCTGAAATGGACGCCCTGGCTGCCAATCAATTGGATATCGGGTATGTTGGTGTATCTCCTGCCATCCTGGCAGCAGCCCGCAAAGTCGAATTGTCTGTTATTGCCGGTGTCAATCTTGAGGGATCGGCCCTTGCCACTGCTAATAATATCAACACTGTTAGTGGACTAAGGGGGAAAAAAGTGGCTACCCCGGCGCCAGGTTCAATTCAATATATCCTAATGGGAATGCTGCTATCCGACAACAAGATGAGCTTTAATGATGTGGAGCTTTTTCCAGGAACAATAAAGCCGCCGGATATGGCGCAGGCACTGCAAACGGGGCGCATAGATGGTTATTTTGTCTGGGAGCCATTTGTTGCCCAATCGGTCGTATCTGGTGCAGGCAAGGTGTTAGCAGAATCCAAAGATATTTGGGCCGGTCATCCATGCTGTGTAGTCGTGACACGTAATGATTTTGCTTCGAAAAACGATAATGTTGTATCTGCAGTCATTCGTGCCCACGAGAAAGCGGTGCAATTTATTGAAGCCAATCCGTCTGAAGCCAAGATTATTGCGCAGAAATGGACGAAGCTCGATGCGGCAGTTATAAATACTGCTTTCAATCGTGTAAAATACACTTATTCAGTAAATAAAGATGACGTCAAGAAGTTTGTGCAAGAGATAATTGATCTTGGAGCAAGCGGTACTATCAAACCGATCATTACTGCCAGTGATGTTCCTGACACAGGTGCGTTTGTCGACAGAGTCGTAAATCTAAAATATCTGCAAAGGTGAAGAAATGCGACCGTTACGCATCGTGTCTATTCTCCTTTTTCTTGTGATTTGGGAGATAGCGGCTTTGCTGGTCGCTTTGCCGCAGCTGTTCCCAACACCGGTAGCTGTAATTATCGCATTGAAGGATCTGCTGATTGCTCCCGGGCCGTCTGAGACAGTGTGGGCGGGAGAGTTGATGGGCAACACAATCATCAGCCTTTGGAGAGTGCTTGTCGGGTTTTTAATAGCGGCAATATCCGGTGTTTTTCTGGGTATCATCATCGGACAATGGCAAAAAGCCCGGGATCTACTGGAACCTGTTATCGAGATAATGAGGCCTATTCCTCCTCTGGCATGGATTCCTCTTGCTATACTCTGGTTCGGGCTGGGTTTCAAACCGGCGGTATTCTTGATCTGGCTTGGCGCATTTTTCCCGATCCTGTTAAATACCGTGCTTGGCATGGAGAGCACACCTAAAAACTTCGTTGAAGTGGCCAGGACGTTGGGTGCAGATTCATGGCAATTGTTAACCAAGGTAAGCTTGCCTTCGGCTACCCCGTCGATTATGGCAGGTTTGCGAATCGGTATAGGTATTGGTTGGATGTGC
>JBEKCL010000191.1:0-6552 GCA_050014895.1 Dehalococcoidia bacterium | reverse complement strand
AAACCGTACTTTTGGCTGATTTATCGTATGAATGGATGATGAAAGCGGGGCCGCCGTTTATCGGACGGCGGCCCGGGCAATCGATTTAGATTAAATTGAATTCAGCTAAATCCATTTCAGGATGCCCATGAATAGGATCAGTGCAACTGCGTCGATAGCGAATATGGTACCCACCGTTATAATCTTGTTTTTAATCGATTTCATATCGAATACCCAGAAAGAAACAACGAAGAAAGGCACATAGCCGATCAACCATATCAGCCAGGGCGCTTGGAGGTTCCACCACGGGTATTCCCATGTAAGTGCACCAACCCAGTGCAGCAGGCATTCAATGCCAACGGCCAGAATGGAGTTAACAACGATAAATACCAGCCGGTTTGGGATACCGAATATCTTCAGGTTCTTGTCAGTGGGCAACAACTTGCACATGACGATGCCCATGATGGCGAACATGAAGCATATTTCTATATTCAGACCTATCAATATTACAAATGAACTGCCGCTGCCGGGGGTACCCCAGACGGGAGCATACTGGGTGAAATGGAAGACCAGGCCGTTCCATATCTCGTTAAACCAGTCCATGAGCCATAATGACAATCCCGCAAGGACCAGGCTCCAGTTTTTGCGTTCAACTTCGTTAGCATAGATATACATCACCAGCAGCAGTAACGGAATTACATACCACTGAAAATGACTCCCATCACGCAATAGTGCCAGGGCTCTAGCAGCTGAATCGGCCATATCTATCCTCCTTAATTATGCTTTTATCCGGCGGTAGTCCCGCAATTTTAACCACAAAGCCTATCTAAATGCAATAGCCTTTAGCAACAGCCTGGCAGACATTACCGACGCCGAGCATAGCGGACACTATCACGAGATAGTGTCCGATCTTCAAGAATTCCTATGAGATGCAACCATGTGCCAAGACACAGGTAGGTCCCGTAGCTGAGCAAACCTCTTTCCTCGTGGACATGGCGCAGGCCGAGGACTTGGGTCAACTGGGAGAGAAGCAGGCAGAGATAAAATTGGTGAAACGGTAGCTGTCGTAGTCCAAGTTGAGGTAGGATTGCTGGCACATTGCATAAAATCCCTCTATGAAGTACATAATCCCGCAATGATCCCGGTTTGTGTTAAAATATAAGTAGCCACGTAAACCGAGGATGTGCGCTACAGAAATACCGCCTGACCTTTCTACAAGCGATGATCGGCGTTTTTATTGTGTCAACAGACTCTTACTTGCAAGCAGCAGGGAAACCTTGTCCGCTAGAAACAGGTAATACAGTGGACTTGTAATGATGCAGGTAGGAGTACAATGACAACCGAATTTTCCCAATTGGGTCTAAAATCACAACTGGCGCAGGCTGTATGTGATCTTGGCTATATCACCCCCACACCGATTCAATCGAAGATTATCCCGATAATGCTGGATGGTCATGATGTAATCGGCCAGGCCCAGACAGGTACTGGCAAAACGGCTGCTTTCTTGTTGCCCATCATTCAAACCATGGAACAAGGTCAGCGCGGCATACAAGCTCTTGTTCTGGCTCCTACACGGGAACTGGCCCTGCAGGTAGCAAAGGCTGCAAATGAATACGGAAGATGCCTGAATGTGCGTGTTCTGGCAGTGTATGGCGGTCAACCGTATGGCCCGCAGATCAGCCGTCTCAGGCAGGGAATCGATATTGTAGTAGGTACACCGGGACGCTTGCTGGATCTGATAGAGAAGGGGGTGCTTGATCTGGGGCATGTGAGGACCGTGGTCATGGATGAAGCAGATGAAATGCTCAGCATGGGTTTTATCAAGGATATTGAAAGTATTCTCATTACAATCCCTTCAGATCGTAATACCGCTCTATTTTCTGCTACCATGCCGCGGGAAATCAGCATCCTGTCTAAGAAATACATGCATTCCCCGCAATCTGTCATCATTAAAAGCAAGCATCTCACGGTTGATGCAATTGAACATCGGTATTGCCTGGTCAATAAAGAGGATAAACTGGCTGTTCTCGCGCGGCTCTTTGAGATTGAGGATATCACCCGGGCGCTCATATTTGTCAGGACGCGTGTTGGTACAAGCGATTTAGTCAATGAACTCATGGGACGCGGGATTCCTGCCGAGGCACTGAGTGGGGAATTGAGCCAGCAAGTTCGGGAACAGGTTTTGAATCGCTTTCGACGCAATCAAATCACTGTGCTTGTGGCTACGGATGTGGCAGCCCGGGGATTAGACATTGAAGATATTTCACACGTGTTCAACTATGACTTGCCCGAGGACCCTGAATTGTATGTGCATCGCGTTGGTCGCACGGGTAGGATCGGTAAAACAGGCATCGCCATTTCGCTGCTGACATCTAAGGAACAGTGGCACTTGCGCCAGATAGAAGGATATACCAAACAGGAGATCACCCGTATAAAAATTCCAACGGTGGAGGAAATCGAGGCACATAGGGAAGCAAAGCTGCTGGAACAGATGACAGTCCGCTTGCAGGGTGGTCATTTTCAGAAGGAATTAAAGATGGTCACCCGGTTGGTAGAAATGGGGCATGATCCGCTTCAGGTCGCTGCAACGGCCCTCCAGATAGTTCGGGGAGAGGAAAAGCAACGTCCTATTGCGGAGATTAACGAAGTACACGAAGAGCGCTCACCCAAAGCCCGGCGTGAGATCAAGAGCGGTAAGAAGGGGAACGGTCGTAATAGGGCCGATGGTTCTGTTGAAAAGGGAATGGTACGGCTGACTCTCAGCGCTGGAAAATCGCATGGTATACGGCCTGCTGATGTCGTGGGTACGATAGCCTTCCATGCAAATTTGCCCGGCAGTACTATTGGCAGTATAGATATTCTTGATAAACATACTCTGGTTGAAGTCCAGCAACAGTATGTGTCGCAAATATTGGCCAAAGCTGGCAAATGCCGGATCCGCAAAAATGCTGTTACATTGGAGCTCGCTGACCAGACATCGTCAGTCAGATCAACACCACCCAAAAAGAAATTTGCAGGTGGTTAAACGTATCTGAAACGACTTTGGATGTCGAATCTAGCGTACACTATCACCGGATGGTGACGGTTCTCTAGGGAACCCGGAACAATCCAACCTGTAATCTGCCACAATTTGGCCTGGGGGCGACTATAACTTGTAGCGATAGTTGGGCGGGTTCGTGAGCTGTCACAGAACATAAGGCGCTTTCTCGGTCATTATAAGGCCAAATACGGCCACCTTATGAGCACCGGCAATACGTATGCGGATAGGCAAAGATACCTTTTCAGCAAGGAGGTTTTTTCTTATGGCGTGCCATTATATAGATGACGATACCGGCCAGTACCAGGATGGGACTGACGAAAATTGCCAGGCTGATTGCCACGGCTTCATCCCCATGAGTAAAGGCTTTTACAATGTAGTGAACTGCAAGGCTGACAATAAAGAGCGCTGCGCCGCCTATCATTAACCATATTGCTTTCATGATTTTCCCACTCCGACTATTTGTTAATAATGCATTACTTTACAGTCTGGCATCTGGGACAAAAGTATGTGCCGCGTTGTCCTACAACAATGCGTTCAACCGGTGTTTTGCAGATGGGGCAGGGTTCGTTTTCCCTGTGCGCCACAGCGAACTCTTTATGGGCAGATCCCTGGCCTCCATCGGGATGGCGGTAGTTGCGTATGCTGGCCCCGAGTTTACTAATTCCTTTATTCAATACGTGCCTTATCGATTTATGCAGCGAGGTGATCTCTGCCTGCGTAAGCGAACTGGCTGGCCGGAGCGGGTGGATTCTAGCGTGAAAAAGGGCTTCATCCGCGTACATATTGCCTATACCTGCAATCAGTCCCTGGTTTAACAGTACGGACTTGACCGGCGTCTCCCGTGATTTGAGCAACTGCGTAAGGTATCGTGGCGTGAATTGGGCGTTCAGGGGTTCCGTCCCTAGCTTCCCCACTATATCGTTGGTGTCCTGCACTATGTACATGGTACCGAACCGCCTGACATCCGTATAAACCATGCGGCCGCCATTATCCACAAAGAACTCCATACGTGTGAAGGGTTCGGCTTCGGCCGGATTCCAGAGCAATGCCCCGGTCATGCGCAGGTGGATTACCAGGTTTTCCCCTCCCGAAAGCTGAATTATCAGGTATTTGCCCCTTCGGTCCAGCCCCATTATTTTGCGGCCTATCAGCCGGCAGCAGAACTCATCAACATGCACACTTTGAACAGGTCGCGTATCGAATACCCTGACGCCGGTAATAGTGCGGCCGGTCAGGTGCGGCTTCAAGGCGTTTTTAATCGTTTCAACTTCGGGCAGTTCGGGCATCAGTTCATCTCGCCCCAATTCTTACCCACTTTGATATCTATCTTGAGCGGCACTGCAAGTTTCATAGCGCCGGGCATGATCTCCTGTACCATTGTTTTAAGTGTATCCAGTTCTTCGGGAGGAAGTTCAAAAACGAGCTCATCATGTACCTGCATGGTCATCAGGGCTTTCATTTTGCGCTCCTGCATGGAGCGGTGCAGGTTGACCATGGCTATTTTAATGATATCGGCGGACGTGCCCTGCACGGGCATATTGATGGCCATGCGTTCTGCAGCTTCACGTGCCTGGCGGTTTGTCGAATTTATCTCCGGTATGTAGCGCCTTCTGCCCAGGACCGTCTGAACGTAACCCAGGGCGGCTGCCTGCCGCTTGGTGTTCTCTATATAATTCTTGACGCCTGGATAGCGTTTGAAATAAGTACTTATAAAAAGTTCCGCCTCTTCCCTTGTCAGGTCCGTGGCCTGTTGGAGACCATAACCGCTCATGCCGTATATCACTCCAAAATTTATGGTTTTGGCTGCCCTGCGCATTTGCGGAGTCACCTCGCTGTCAGGCACGCCGAAAACTTCGGAAGCTGTATGCGTATGGACGTCTTCATCACGCTGGAAGGTAGCTATCAACTCCTGGTCCTGGGAGATGTGAGCCAGTGCTCTCAAGTCGATCTGTGAATAGTCTGCTGAAAGCAGAAGCCAGCCCGGTTGGGCAATAATCGCCTGCCTTATTTTAGAACCAATCTCCCCGCGAATCGGCAGGTTCTGCAGGTTGGGCTCGCTGGAAGATAGCCGCCCGGTGGTTGTCCCGGTCTGGTTGAAGCTTGTGTGCACCCTGCCTGTTTTCTGATTGATTAGTAAGGGAAGGGAGTCCGTATATGTGGATTTGAGCTTGGATATCTGGCGGTACTCCAGGACGTATTTAATAACCGGGTGGGCGTCCTTGAGTTCTTCCAGTATGGCTGCATCAGTCGAATACCCGCTCTGTGTTTTACGGGCGGAAATGGGTTTGAGCTTAAGCTCAGTAAATAACACGGATGATAATTGCTGCGGTGAGTTAATGTTGAACTGGTGGCCGACGGCACTGTATATTTCCGCTTCCAGCCGTTTCATATCGCTACCCAGGCTGGACGACATTTCCATGAGCAGCGTCCTGTCCAGCAACACGCCATTCATCTCCATCTCGGCCAGCAACGAAACAAGCGGCATCTCCACGTCGTTAAACAGGGACCAGAGCTCTTCTGAGTGCAACTCACGCTCCAGCGATTCCTTGAGCCTGAGCGTGATATCTGCGTCCCTGCACGCTATCTCGCCAACCTGCTCAATGGGAAAGCGTGATAGCGGCGTTTGCCTGGCCCCTGTGCCCGTCAGGTCGGAGAGTTCCCGTATTTCAAGGCCAAGCTTGTTGAAGGCCAGAGCTTTAAGCTTAAGGGATTTTTCGCCCAGAAGATAGGCGGCTATCAGCGTATCAAAACCAATATTACGCAGCTTTAAGCCGTTTTGTGAAAACAGGATGATATCAAACTTGCCGTCAAAGGCTATCCTGGCATAGCGTTCCTGCTCTATGAAAGGACTGAGTATGCGTACGATTTTATCTTCAGGCAACTGACCGATAAGGTCGAGTGTCATATGTCCTATAGGGATGTAGTATGCTTCCCCTTTGGCCGGGGAAATGGCTATCCCCACCAAACCGGCCTGCATCGGGTTATCCCCACCGGGTATCACGAGCAGTGAAAAAGTGCCGGAATATGACAGCCTGAGTGCCATCTCATCCAGTGCTTCAGTGGTGCTGATTACATGGTAGTTCTCTTTCACAGAAGCCTTTACCGGGTTAACCGCCGATTCCACTCCTATCTCATCCGGCAGGCGGGATAGCATGCTTGAAAAACCCAGTTCGCGGAAAATTTCTACCACCTTGTTACGGTCGTAGGACGTGACAGCGCATGCTTCGATTTCAAACGGCACCGGGACATCAATCACAATGGCCGACAGCTTGCGGTTTTGTATAACCAGTTCCGAGTTTGACTTGAGGAGTGTGCGAAGCCTTTCAGGCTCGACCTTTTCAAGATTGCTATAGATGCCGTCGAGATCACCGAACTGCTGAAGCAATTTGACCGCCGTCTTATCTCCAATCCCCTTGACCCCGGGTATATTGTCGGATACATCGCCGATAAGCGCCTTGTAACTAATCAGTTGCTCAGGTTTAATCCCATATTTTGCTGCGACAGCCGCTTCATCATAAATTACGGTGTCTGCA
>JBEKCL010000190.1:0-6573 GCA_050014895.1 Dehalococcoidia bacterium | reverse complement strand
AAATGCTGCCCAGTTTTATAGCGCCGGTGGGGATCATGGGTGGGAATACGCGGCCGGGTCCAGGCCATGTCATAGCTACAAAGCCGTTAATCACCATACCCAGTGATACAGTCAACATCAGTGCAACAATCACCGGCTGACCGATCAGGGGCTTCAATGTGAAATGTTCGATAATAAACGCCAATACAAATGCCAGGATGATGATACCGACGATCATGGCAGGGATAGCTATTGATTCCATGCCATTCTCGCTGAAAAAGGTGACAATGCCCCAGGCAGCAAATGCACCGAGGGCAGTCATGTCTCCCTGGGCAAAGTTAAACACGCCCGATGCTTTTACTATTAGAACTATGCCAAGGGCCAGCAAGGCATATATTCCACCTATTAATAGACCGGAAAGAATTAATTGCAGAAAAAACATTATATCCATATCGCTACACACTTCTTATATTTACTGTAGTTGTGATTTTTCTAACAGTACCATCACGGTATTTGACTTCAGCTTCAGTATCAACAGCTTCCTTGCCTGCGTAGGCAGCTTCAACAAGATTTGCATAACGCTGCTCGATGAAAGACCGTTTTACTTTTCTGGTCCTGGTCAACTCGCCTTCATCTGCATCGAATTCCTTATAGAGTATCAAGTATTTTTGAATCTGGGCGGCCTTCGGCAGCACCTTATTGACCCTTATAATATCAGGCTCAATAAGCTTATATACATCCTTTCTTTGTGATAGGTCAGTCAGAGTTGTATAAGGTATCCTGTTTTTCTCCGCCCAACGGCCTACAGATTCAAAGTCTATAACCACGATGGCAAAAATATAATCTTTTTTCTCGTCACCGATGGCCACGCAGTCTTTAATATACGGGCTAAATTTCAGAGCATTGGCAATGTATGTTGGAGAATACTTGGTACCATCCTTCAGTCTGAGCATATCCTTCAGCCTGTCGTAGATAACAAGCTGACCGTAATGATCTTCAATCATGCCGCCATCCCCGGTCGTTACCCAACCCTGCACGACTTTCTCAGCGGTTTCTTTTTCCTTTTTATAATAACCACTGAATTGACTGGGACCTCTGGCCAGTATCTCAAGTTCGTCCGAAATCCTGACCTCATTCCCAACGCTTATTGCACCCACTGTTTCAGGCACAATAGGAGTTCCCTTGAGAGGAAGTGTTACCGGGTTTACCTCTGAAAGGCCATAGACCTGGTTAAGATTAACCCCAATTGCGTGGTACCATCTAAGCGGATCCGGGCCAAGCAACGCTCCAGCCGTTATACCTATCTTCAAATGGGAGAGCCCCAGATAATCACGGACAGGTCTGAAACAGATCCAGTTGCAGAATTCGTATAGAGCCCTCCAGAATGCATTAGGCTTCTCCAGAGACATCAACTTATCGGCAACTTTATAACCAACAGGCAGGCTTATCTTGTACACGAACCTTTTAATTGCGGATGAGTCATTGATGCGCACCTGTACCATCTTGAGCAAACCTTCCCACTGCGAGGGTCCAAACATAAAGGACGCAGCACCTATCTCCCTCAGGTCATACATCACTGTATCCGGTGATTCAGGGAAATTGACCCTGGCTACGTTTGTCAGCCAGCCGGCAATGCCCGATTGCTCAGCAATCCAGGCCGGCGCAATGAATGACAGGTATTCTTCATTTAACTGGATGTCTCTAGTATATTCGGAGGCCTTTGCGCCTTTTACCAAATATTCATGGCTTACCAGCACACCCTTGGGCAAGCCTGTTGTACCTGATGTATAACAAATAACGGCAATATCCTGAGCATTGCCGGCCAGGATTGTATCCTCAAAAAGAGTGGGCTGTGATTTTTCATATTCCCGTCCAAGAGCAATCACATCTTCCCATTTCATAAGCCAGGGATCGTTGTAATCCCACAGACCTTTCTCTTCCCAGTAGATCAGCTTCTTAATCTGCGGCAATTCCTGCTTAATCGGGGCATGCTCTTTCCCTTCCCTGTCTTTATAAGTAATAAGGAATTTATCAACCTGCTCCTGGTCTTTGGCAATCACGAATACGCTGTCCGAGTTCTCCACAATATACTTGACTTCATCAGGCATACAATCGATATAGATGCCCACAGAGGCCCCACCCATCGATTGTGCCGCCAATTCCCCCCAGTACCATTGCAGGTCGTTATCGCCAAGGATAACAATCTTGTCACCTTTTTTTAATCCCAAGCTGGCGAGGCCTAAACCGAAATACTTGATAGCGTTGTAGCAATCTTCCCACGTATAGCTGTTCCATATGCCAAAATCTTTTTTCCGCATAGTGACATTTTTAGCATATTGTTTATAATTGCTAAGAAGGTATTTTGGTAATGTGTCCAGCTTCTCCATGCTGGCAATTAATTCATGCTGCTGGATAGCACTCCTGCCTTTTCTGATTTTCGTTAACTCGGGCATAGACCTAATTCTCCTGTACTCCAAGATAGGCTTCAATAACTTTCTTGTCAGCTTTTATCACTTCAGGCGGGCCCTCTGCTATCTTCTTACCAAAATCAAGGACCACTAACCTGTCGGCGATATCCATGACTACTCCCATATCATGTTCCACCAGCACGATAGGTATTTTCCAGCGCTCATAGATATCTACAATAAACCGTGCCACGTCCTCTTTCTCTTCAAGATTCATGCCAGCCATAGGTTCATCCAGTAATAGTAATTTAGGTTCCAGGCATAATGCCCTTCCAAGGTCGACTAATTTTCGTTTCCCATAAGGTAAAGAAGCAACGACCCTTTTTCTTATAGATTCCATTTCCAGGAAATCGATAACCTCTTCTACACGCCTGCGGTGTTTTATTTCTTCGGCATGCGCCGGGCCGTAATATACCAACTCCTGCCATATGTTGTGTTTCATATGAATATGCCTGGCAGCCATCAGATTATCTAATGTGCTGAGGCCAAGGAAGAGCTGGATCCCTTGAAATACACGGCCAATGCCCAGTTTGGCTATTCCATGAGTAGGAACGTTATTTAAGTTGACACCGTTGTAGGTAATACTCCCTTTCTGGGGCCTGTAAAATCCGCTAATACAATTCAATAAACAGGTTTTACCTGCTCCGTTTGGTCCAATGACTGCCAGTATTTCATGCTGCCGTACTTCACAACTCACGTCCTGGAGAGCATTAACGCCGCCAAAATTCAGAACAACATTCTGAACCTCCAGAACCGGTTTGCCGATCTTATCAGTCTCCATGCAGCCCCCTTTTGTTAAATTAGCATTAATTCAGGTCAACGGTAAGTGCTCTTTATTTGGCTGTAAGTGAATTCAGGAAATACTCAGTTTGATTTGCTATATACTCATCTAAAGAACACACGTGTCTTAGAAGCCATCTCCTTAGTGCCCACATGTGACCCGTAACTACTATTTGGTTTGCAGCCAGTGTAATATTGTCTATCTTAAATTCCCCTGTCTCACAACCCCGGGCCAATAATTTTTCAAATTCTGCAACCAGGCTACGTTCTCGCTCCATGATAATTTCGCGTGCACTGGCCTGAAGGCTCTTTGTTTCCTGATAAAAAAAGAGGGTAAGATCCTGCGATGCATCCGAAGCCCTGAAATAATGCTCAAGTACCCTGACAAGAGCCTCTCTAGGTTGCAAAGCGCGTGAGCTGTCAATAAGTTCTTTGACAAAATTGGTGTATAAGCTGAGGTCATAATCAAGCATGATTTGAAGGATATCTTCCTTACCGCCCACGTAGTAATAAAGCGCACCCATAGACATTCCGCAAGTCTCAGCAATTTCCCGAATGCTTGTGCGTTCATATCCCTTCTTCACAAATAGAGGCGCCACCGATTGCGCAATATGATCTCTTCGTTGCGCAATCAGTTTATTATTCCTGCTGTACGTTCTGATTGCCGTCTTTTTCATTGCGGGAGAAAAATCGAGCGAGCGCTCTCTTTTTGTGCTACAATAATTTATCAACTACTCAATTAATTGTCAAATCAATCAAAAATGCATATAGCTTGAAATTCCGGTAGGAGGTTTGCGGATGTAAGCATGAAGAAATAATCGGATTTGTACGCGTAAGAGGCATGTAACATAACCGGAAGTACCTTAGGTCTTCGGGCATTATTAAATAATTATATAGGGAGGTTGACTGTGGACATAAAAAAATTCAAGGTATTGGGTGACTATTTTACCGAAAATCGAAAAAACAAATCCGACAAAGAAGCACTGGTAGTCAAGGACCAAAGGTTCACATGGAAGCAATATGATGATGAAACAGACCGCATAGCTGCAGGCCTTTTGAAACTGGGTGTTAAGAAAGGTGACAGGGTCGGCATATATATCCCCAACTGGCCTGAACATATATTTACATACATGGCATGCGCAAAGATAGGGGCCATAGCCGTTCCAATAAGCTGGAGATTCACTCCGCAGGAAGTTAAATTCGTCATTAATAACGCTGAAGTATCTGTGCTTATCATGGCCTCGGGTTTCATGGGGATGAACTTCGTTAAAACGCTTGATAGTGTAAAAAGCGAATTGCCCACACTGAAAAGCACTGTAATCCTGGAAAAAGAGAATGCACTGCCGTGGATGATTCCTTACGATGAATTTATAACAAGCCCAGGCCCGGAGCTTGCAAAGGCCAAGGCCGCTGTGACATCTGAAGATGCAGTTATCTTCATTTATACATCCGGAACGACGGGAATCCCGAAAGCGGCAGTGCTCACGCACAAGAACATCATTGCATATTGTACCTCCCAGGTGGAGGCATCCAATTTCCAGGGAGACCATAACCTCCTGTTAAACATCCCCCTTAACCATATCGGCGGCGCAGTCATGGGTGTTGGCGCCTGCCTGACTGCAGGCAACAAGCTGGTGATGATGGATTTGTTCGACCCTGAAAAAACGCTAAAGATAATACAGGATGAGAAGATAACGGTCATAGGCCAGGTGCCGGCACAATATGCCATGGAACTGTTGAATCCCAACGTAGAAAAATACGATCTAAGTTCGATTAAGATAGCAATCGTCTCCAGTCAGCCATGCCCTTCAGAACTGATCATGGAAATTAAGAAACGCATGGGTGTGATGCCTCAGAATGCGTACGGTTTGACCGAAGTCAGCGGCGCCATCACTTTTACCCAACTGGAGCATGGCGAGGAGAAATTAAAATACACGGTGGGCGTACCTATAAAGGGTGTGGACCTGGCCATTATGGACATTGAGGGAAATAAAGTACCCACGGGCGAGACCGGTGAGATAGCAATAAAAGGCGATGTGGTGATGAAAGGCTACTGGAAGCGGGCGGATGAGGATAAACGTACAATTGATAAGAATGGTTATCTGCATACAGGTGACATGGGGAAACTTGATGAGGACGGCTATCTTTCAATCGTCGGCCGCAAGAAGGAGATGTATATCAGGGGAGGCGAGAACGTATACCCGCCGGAGGTAGAGGAGGCAATCTCACAACACCCCGATGTATTTATGGTAGCGGTAGCAGGACGCCCGGACCCAATTATGGGACAGGTAGGCAGGGCTTATATAATACCCAAACCCGGAACCGTATTGACTGCTGATAGTGTAAAGTCATTTTTAAAGGATAAGCTAGCTAAATACAAGATCCCTGATGACTATGTATTCAGAGACCAGTTACCTTTGACATTGCTGGGAAAAGTAAAGAAACTCGATTTATACAAAGAAATAGAGGAGGAATTCGCTAAGAAATAGCGAAATATTAATAGATTCGATATGAAACAATTTGACGTTATACTCGTAGGGGCCGGCATTGCCGGCCTCGGTGTTGCCGGCCTTTTGCAAAAGGCCGGAGTGCAAACGCTACTGCTTGAAAAAAGTAAAACGCCCGGCGGCAGGGCAAAGTCAAAAGAAATACCCGGCGGCTGGAAGCTGGATACCGGCATCCACGCAGTGGACGGCGGCGACAAGTCGGCTGCCGCTGAACTTCTGAGAAAGGTCGGCAAAGAAATAAAATGGTCAAAACCTATACAGGGAAATTTACTGTTCGATGGACGCAAATGGAAGACCATGGAAGAGTACTTCAATATGTCGGACTTAGAGAAGAAATTGCTTACCGACATGGAAAATCGCTTTATCAAAATGACTGAGAAGCAAATAGACGAGTTGGACTCGGTTTCCCTGACAGAATACATCAAGAAAAATATACCTTCTGCGAAAGTAGCCGAATTTTTCCAGGTGACAGGAATGGTGCAAAGCACCTTAATTGATGCAGACGAAATATCGATGGGCGAGTTGATATACATTTATCGGGAAGATATGAAGCACAGAAGCGCAGGCAACAACCTGGGTAACGCTATGATGCCGGTCGGAGGCATCGGGGTCATGACAACAGCCCAGGCAGATGCCGCAATAAAAGCCGGATGCCAGATAGAATATGGGACCCCTGTTGAGAAAGTCGAACTTGCAAAGGGATCTTTTACTGTCAAAACAGGAAATGCGGAATACAAGGCACGTAACGTAGTTATGGCTTTGCCGATCTGGCAAATGACGAATTTGATGTCAGATCCCTCGGGAATGCTGCCGAAGGGCTGGCTTGATCGTATGAAAGGACT